>CAYWOF010000127.1:0-8607 GCA_964459825.1 uncultured Phycisphaeraceae bacterium
GTCTTCCTGATGTGGCTGGGCGAGCAGTTCGACCGCTACGGCATCGGCAACGGCGTCTCCATGATCATCATGGCCGGCATCATCGCCGACATGCCCCGCGCCACCCAGTGGATCGTCGCCAACTTCCAGCCCGGCGAGCACGACAAGATGGGCTGGATCGGGCTCCTGTCCCTGGTCGCCGGGTTCGTGCTGGTCGTCGGCGCCACCGTCCTCATGACCGTGGCCCAGCGCCGCATCCCCGTCCAGCAGGCCAAGCACACGCGCGGGCGCAAGGTCTACGGCGGGCAGCGCAGCTACCTCCCGCTGCGCGTCAACCACGGCGGCGTGATGCCCATCATCTTCGCCTCCAGCCTCATGATCTTCCCGTCCGTCATCTTCGGCGGGCTGGCGGAGGCCGCCGAGCGGTCCAGCGGGGGCACCGGGGCCCTGGCCTCGGTGACGCGCTGGCTCAGCAACAACTTCGGCGCGGGCGAGTTCCCCTACGTGGTGTTCGAGGTCGCGCTCATCTACTTCTTCAGCTACTTCTGGATCACCGTCCAGTTCAACCCGGAGGACATGAGCAAGCAGCTGCGCGACCACGGCTCGTTCATCCCCGGCCTGCGCCCGGGGCCGCGGACCGCCGAGTACCTCGAGACCGTCATGGAGCGGATCACCTACGTGGGGGCCGCCTTCCTGGCCGCCGTGGCGGTCGTGCCCATGGTCGTGACCAAGAGCCTGCGGATCGACTACACCGTGACGCAGTTCCTCGGCGGCACGGGCCTGCTCATCGTCGTGTCGGTCTGCCTCGACTTCGTCCAGCGGGTGGAGGCCAACCTGCTCATGCGCAACTACGCGGGCTTCCTGGGCGGGAGCGGGGACGGCTCCGGGGCCCGGCTGCGCGGGCCACGCGGCTGACGAATCCGCTGGACTCCGCGCGCGGCGCGTGCAACAGTTAGGCCTCTTTCGGGTCGGGCGCCCGGACGCCCGGCTCCCCCGGACACGACAGCCGGAGCGGGCGGGCGGGCGCCGGACGGTCCGGGCCGGGGAGCGGGGCTCCCCCGGACGGGAGGGATCACGGGAGCACGATGGCCAAGCAGCAGGACGACAAGTTCACGTTCGAGGCGGTGGTGACCGAGGCCCTGCCCAACGCGATGTTCAAGGTGCGTCTGCCCAACGAGCAGCGGACCGAGGTGCTGGCCTACGTGTCGGGCAAGATGCGCATGAACTACATCCGCATCCTCCCCGGGGACCGGGTCACGGTGGAGATGAGCCCCTACGACCTGACCAAGGCCCGCATCACCTACCGGCATTAGGAGAGGACGCAAGACCCGGGGGGGCCTACGATTGCGGCCCGCCGGGCCGGGTGGCCCGGGACGGGCGTGGGCATTCTGGGCGCCGGCGGCCGGCGTGAGGTGGTGAATCGTGAAGGTCAAGGCGAGTGTGAGACGGATCTGCGGGAGCTGCCAGGTGGTCCGGCGCAAGGGCAAGCTGCGCGTCATCTGCAAGGCCGACCCCAAGCACAAGCAGGTCCAGGGCTAGACGGGAGGAGTCCAGGTGCCACGTATCGCCGGCGTTGACGTGCCCGACAAGAAGAAGATGCTCTTCGCGCTCCAGTACATCCACGGGATCGGCCCGAAGTTCGCGGCCGACATCCTCGCGGAGGCGAAGATCGACCCCAACGCCCGCGCGTCGGAGGTCGACGAGCACCAGCTGGCGCAGATCAACGCGCTCATCGACGCCAACTACCTCGTCGAGGGCGCCCTGCGCCGACAGGTGCAGCAGAACATCCAGCGCCTCAAGGACATCCGCGCCTACCGCGGCGAGCGCCACCGCCGGGGCCTCCCGGTGCGCGGCCAGCGGACCAAGTCCAACGCGCGCACGCGCAAGGGCAAGAAGAAGACGGTCGCCGGCAAGAAGGGCGTGAAGGCCAAGGCGTAGGCGGGCGGTTCCCGGGACGCGGTGTCCGGGGTTCGATGGGCAGTGCGGGGACGACCCGAAGGGTCGGTGGATCCGCGGTGAGGGTGCAATGGGCAAGAAGGTCAAGAAGATCCGCAAGAACGTGGTGCGCGGGATCGTCCACGTCCGGGCGACCCAGAACAACACGATCGTGACGATCACCGACATGAACGGCGAGACCGTCGCCTGGGACTCGGCCGGCACGATCGGCTTCAAGGGGGCGCGCAAGAGCACCCCCTTCGCCGCCACCCGCGCGGGCGAGAGCGCCGGCCAGAAGGCCCGGAAGATCGGCATGTCGGAGGTGGAGATCCGCATCCGCGGATCGGGCGCGGGGCGCGAGTCGGCCGTCAACGGGCTGGTGAGCACCGGGCTGCGGGTGACGGCGGTGGAGGACCACACGCCCGTGCCGCACAATGGGTGCCGCCCGGCCAAGCGGCGCCGCGTGTAGCAGGAGCGCATCCACGCGGGGCACGGGCGCCGCCCGCCCCGGGTGGTGAACAACAGGTCTCGCGCCGGACAGAAGGGGGTCCCGGGCCGCTCAGCAGGGCCGGGGCATCCCGAGAACCGGTGCGAGGGTCGGAAGACGACGTCTGCTGAATCTGGGGATTGCCGATGCGTATTCGCTGGCGCGGGCTGGAGCTTCCGAGTCGCGTGGTGCCGGACGTCAGGATCCGGAGCGACACGTTCGGGCGCTTCGTCATCGAGCCGTTCGAGCGGGGGTTCGGCACGACCGTGGGCAACGGCCTGCGCCGGGTCCTGCTCTCCTCGCTCGAGGGGGCCTCGGTGACCGCGATCAAGATCAAGGGGGCGCAGCACGAGTTCAGCTCCCTGCCCGGCGTGATGGAGGACGTGACCGACATCGTCCTCAACGTCAAGAACCTCGTGGTGAAGATGGAGGGGGACGAGCCCCGCACCATGCGCCTGGCGGCCATGGGCCCGGGCGAGGTGACGGCCGACCTGATCGAGGCCGACACGGCCGTGACGATCCTGAACAAGGACCTCGTCATCGCCACGCTCACCGAGAAGGTGGACTTCGAGATGGAGCTGCGCGTGGCGCGCGGGCGCGGGTACGTGCCCGGCAACGAGCAGTACCAGTCGAAGGAGGACCAGGAGGTCGGCCTGATCCCGGTCGACGCCATCTTCTCCCCCGTGCTGCGCGTGCGCTACAAGGTCGAGGACACCCGCGTCGGCCAGAAGACCAACTACGACCGCCTGACGCTGGAGATCTGGACCAACGGCACCATCTCCCCCGAGATGGCCCTGGTCGAGGCGGCCAAGATCCTGCGCAAGCACCTCAACCCCTTCGTCCAGTACTTCGAGATGGGCGCCGATCGCGTGACGGAGGAGGCGGCGGCCGCCGCCGGCGTGGACGAGGAGCTCATCCGCAAGCTCACCATGCCCATCTCCGAGCTGGACCTGTCGGTCCGCGCCAGCAACTGCCTCGAATCGGCGCGGGTCGAGACGGTCGCCCAGCTCGTGCAGATGACGGACGCGGACCTCCTCAAGCTCCGCTCCTTCGGGCGCACGAGCCTGCGCGAGGTGAAGAAGAAGCTCCAGGACCTCAACCTGGAGCTGGGGATGGAGCTGCCCGAGGGCGTGGCGCCCGCGCCGGGGCCGGCGGCGGGCTGAGTCAACGGTTCGGATCGGAGTGGTTGCCATGAGACACATGCGGGGCGGCTACAGGCTGGGTCGGACCACGGCGCACCGCGCGGCGACGCTGCGCAACATCGCCGCCGGCCTCTTCCAGCACGGCCAGATCGTCACCACCCTCCCCAAGGCCAAGGCGGTGCAGCCCTTCGTCGAGCGCATCGTGACCCTCGCCAAGAAGGGCGACCTGGCCTCGCGCCGGCGCGTCATCGCCCGCATGGGCGGCGACAAGCTCGCCTTCGACTGGCTCTACCTGCCCAAGAAGCCCGGCGACGCCGAGAAGGACAGGGTCGAGAAGCTGCGCGCCCAGGCCGCGGCCTACTTCGACCTGCCCGACGGCGCCGGCGTGGAGCGCAACCGCTACGGCGAGCTGCGCAAGGCCCCCAAGCTCGTCCGCCACATCTTCGAGCACGTGGCGCCGCGCTTCCGCGACCGGCCCGGCGGGTACACCCGCATCGTCAAGCTCGGACGCCGGCGCATCGGCGACGGCTCGGAGCTGTGCCTCCTCCAGTTCGTCGGCGCCGAGGAAGGGCCGGAGATCGGCGGCAAGCCCAGCACCCGCCGGCGCACCGCCGACAAGCGCACCGCCTACGCCGCCCGGCTCCGCAAGGAGAAGGCCGAGCCGGCGCCGGCCGCAGGCTGACCCAAAAGGCGCCGCGATCCGATCCAACACCCTAGTCTGATGCCTACGAGACGGGAGCTATTGGGAAACCGACAGGTCCGAAGGCCCCGTGATCCGAGGTAACGCAATGGCCGGGAAGGTGTCGAAGCGGCGGCGTCCAAAGGCGGGCAAGCCGCAGGGTCCCATGACGGCGCAGCAAATCGCCAAGGTGAGCACGCCTCCGGTTGCGAGGCGCCGGAGCCGGTCCGCTATTCCAAAGGAGATTCAGTTCGATTACCTGAAGAGTGCGCTTTTTCGCGTCGTCTATGCCGACGGCTTTCACGGCGGACTGACTCCCAACGGACGAAAGGTGCATCTCGCGGTTTTCAATGAACGCCGACCCATCGCCCAGTCAGAGGTGTACGCCCTGACCCCTGCCGGTGGGCTTGCGGGGATGAAATCTCGAACGGAACGCAAAGGCTTTGTGCGAGAAGTGGAAGTATCGGTGTTGATGGACATTGAGAAAGCTGCGGCACTGTACAAGTGGCTTGAGCTTGTGTTTGAGAAGCTCAAGGCTGAGGGGAGGACCGCACCGGTTCCATGAGGGAAGATGCATGGATTTCCTGGCGTCAGCAACCGTGTCCGGAGACTGTCACCACGATGTGGTGCTGGTTGTGTCTCGGCGTGAGACGCCGATCCGCACTCTTGGGCCGGCGAACTGGCGTCTGCGCAATCTGTCCCGGGAGTCGGCCCTAGTCGAGAGTTCTACCGGGTTCGGCTCGCTCGCGGCCATCTGGGAACGCGAAACCCGCAACCTGTCGTCGCTGTCTGGCAAGACTTCTCACTGGGCCTACCGGGCGATTGTGGACATCGGGCCGCCTGCGATAGGGCCTCTTCTGGAGCGCATGCAGGCTCAGGGAGGTCACTGGTTCCCCGCGTTGCGCGAAATAACGGGGCAAGACCCGGTTGCCCAACATCAACGCGGCGACATCCAAGCAATGACAAGAGCATGGGTCTGTTGGGGCATCAAGCGTGGCTTCCTTCACAATCCTGGATCCGGACCAGTTCTTCAAAGACCTACCTCTGCTGGCTACCGCCAGCTTTCAGCGGACAAGTGCGGCGACTGATCGCTACAACTGCGTCGCGTTTGCCCTTGGCGACCGGACCCGAAAATGGTGGCCGAGTCTCGACGGTTGCTGGCTGCCGGGGCTAGTCTTGGCCGAGACCGTGGAGGCATTTGTAGCACTATTCGAGAGGCTCGACTACAGGCGATGCCAAGGCAAGGCCTTCGAAGACGGATACGAGAAGATCGCGATTTTCGCCAACCAGAACGGTCCGCAGCATGTTGCGAGGCAGCCCACAGATCGCGGTGGCAGGTGGAGAAGCAAAATCGGCGACAACCTGGATATAGAGCATGACCTCGAAGACCTTGCAGGCCCGCTTTACGGTCGGGTTGTCGTGGTCATGCGGAGACCGATCGGACGGGACGCACGTAGGGCCCGGGTCGTCAAGTCGGGGCGCCGGGGGTCCGCGCGAGCCAACTCGTAGGCGGTTGTTCTGTACTTGACTGTCGGCCAGACGGTCCCCTGCTTTGGGCAGTTATCGCCACCGGCATGGGGTTGGCAACCGGGCGCGATGGACGTGTCGTATACTCGACTCATGGACCTCGACACGCTCGAGCGCGAGTCGCGCGCCGCGCTGGACGGCGCCGGCGATGCCGGAGCGCTGGAGGCGTGGCGCCTGGCCTGGATCGGCCCCTCCGGCCGGCTCAAGGTGGCGCTGGGCGGGCTCAAGGACGTGCCCAAGGACCAGCGCCCCGCCGTGGGCCAGCGCCTCAACGCCCTCAAGGTGACGCTCGAGTCGGCGTTCGCGGCCCGGCGCGAGGCCCTGGGCGCGGGCGCGCCCGCCGCCGGCCCGGGGGAGATCCTCGACGTCACCGAGCCGGGCCTGATCGACTCCCACGCCATCGGGCGGCGCCACATCATCACCCGCGTGCGTGACGAGCTCGTCGAGGTCTTCGGGCGGATGGGCTTTGAGGTCGCCACCGGGCCCGAGCTCGAGGACGACGAGCACAACTTCGTCAAGCTCAACATCCCGGAGGGCCATCCCGCGCGCGAGCCCTCCGACAACTTCTACGTCGGCCCCGGTTCCGGGCAGCGGGCGCCGGGCGCCGGGCCGGCCGGGGGGGCGCGCCCGATGATGCTCCGCTCGCAGACCAGCACGGTGCAGGTGCGCGTCATGGAGGACGCGGTGGCCCGGGGCTGGGGCCCGCCCATCCGCATCGTCGCGCCGGGGCGCGTCTACCGCCCCGACACCGTGGACGCCACGCACTCGTTCATGTTCCACCAGATCGAGGGCCTCGCCATCGATCGGGGCGTGACCATGGCCGACCTCAAGACCACCCTGCTCACCTTCGCCCGCGCCTACTTCGGCGAGGGGGCCCAGGTCCGCCTCCGCCCGAGCTTCTTCCCCTTCACCGAGCCCAGCGCCGAGTTCGACATGCGCATCGCGCTGCGCCCCGGCGAGCCTCCCCGCTGGATCGAGCTTGGCGGGTGCGGCATGGTCGATCCCGCCGTGCTGACCGCCTGCGGCATCGACCCGGAGGCCTGGACCGGCTTCGCGTTCGGCTTCGGGATCGAGCGCCTGGCGATGGGCAAGTACGGGATTCCCGACATCCGGATGCTCTTCGAGAACGACCTGCGCTTCCTCCAGCAGGTCTGACCCCAGGACCCGTCGCGGCGTAGTGGCGACCGGTGGTGGCGCAATGTACGCTGCATCCTCGAGCCGGGGCCCGCCCGGAGGAAAGAGGGTGAGGAGATCGCCATGGCCAGCGAGCCGAACTGGACCGACGCGCCGCCGACCGAGCCGGGGGAGCTCCTCCTGCCCGGCGATGCCCCCCGCTGGCCGAGGGTCGTCGGCATCATCAGCATCGTCTGGGGGTCGCTCGGGCTGCTCTGCGCCGGGTGCGGGATCGTCTACTTCGGCGTGATGATGCCGCGGTTCAGCCAGATGGCCGAGGAGCAGATGGGCGGGCCGATGCCGGCCGTGATGATGCCCCCGCTCGGGCAATACGTCATGATGGCGCTGGGAACGGTCCTGGCCGTCGTGCTCGTCGTCGCGGGATCGCTGACCGCGGCCCGCAACCCGCTGGGGCGGGTCCTGCACCTGGCGTACGGGGCGGTCGGCGTGCTCCTGTCGCTGGTCGGCTCCGCCATCGGCGTGCAGCAGCAGCTGGCGATCGCGGAGTACTTTCGCCAGAACCCGACGGACCCGTGGGCCAAGCAGAACAACCCCACCGTGGGGTTCGTCATGGTGGCGGTCATGGCCCTCTTGGGGCTGGCCTGGCCCGGCTTCTGCCTCATCTGGTTCGGCCTCGTCAAGCGCACGGCCGAGAGCCTGACGGGCGGCGCCCCGGCGCCGGCGGCGTAGGCATCTCTGGACGGGCCCAAGACCGATGGCCTGTCCCCCCCGGTCGATCAACGTCGCGCGTGGAGGGGGTATAATCGGAGCAACTGACCGCGGGCGTAGTTCAGCGGTAGAACGTCAGCTTCCCAAGCTGAATGTCGGGAGTTCGATCCTCCTCGCCCGCTGTTTCCCACTCGATTCGGACTGTGTTTCCCGCCGGGCCCTCCCGTCGCGGCGCCCGCTGATGCCGGCGCGCTGCCGGTACGATCCGTCCACGCCGCGACATCCGAGCGGATGGCAGTGGGGGGAGCCCCCGACCGCGCGACCTCGGGAGGCTGGATGGCCCTGTCGATCGAGCCATTCCACGGTGAAGAGCTGCTCGCGGCGCCGCCGGCGCGCGTCCTCGCGACGCTCTCCGATCTCGAGGCGCTGGGCGCGTGCATTCCCGGCCTCGTGTCGTCCGAGCGGGTGGACGGGCGCACGCTCCGCGCCGTGGTCCGGCCCGGTTTCTCCTTCCTGCGGGCCCATCTCCGTCTGACCGTGACGCTCGCCAAGCCCACGGCGCCGGCATCGGTCGCGATCCGCCTCGCCGCGCAGGGCATCGGGGTCAGCCTGAACGTCGATTCGTGCCTGCGCGTCGAGGCGCGCGATGAGGGACGGGCATCCGCCGTGCGCTGGGAGGCCCGTGTGGGTGAACTCTCGGGTCTGATCGCGGCCGTGGGGCCCACGCTCATCCGCGCCGCCGCGGACCAGGTCATCCGCGAGGGCTGGGTTGCCCTCCGTCGGCGCCTCGAGGGGTGAGGCGCGCGGGAGTCAGTCCATCGTCTCGGCATCCGCCCGGCTGGGCAAGCGCTACGAGGCGGCGTGCGGAGCCGGGGTCGGTCCGCGTCGCCGTTCGTGGCGGATCGCCCGTGCGGCCGGGCCGGCGGCCGCCACAAGGGGGCGTTGCACGGCGACCGCGCGGCGGCCGGAGCCGCCAACGACGCCACGGCGGGGGGCGGCACCGGGCCTCCGAGGCT
>CAYWOF010000128.1:0-8588 GCA_964459825.1 uncultured Phycisphaeraceae bacterium
CGTTGAACTCGTTGGCCATCACGGATTCGTGGCCCCTCGCCAGATCGCATCCATAGGAACGCGCAACACGGCTACGCTCGTGACACTCAGATTTCCCATCAGCATTTGGCAGCCTTCCTTCATGCAGTCTGGGCAGGACCTCGGAGGCTTTGGCGTCTTTGACCGCGACGACGATCCCTGCGTGCTCGGCGACTATGCGCGCGATGCGATCGTCGTCCGCGGCGCCGACCAGAACGGCCCGACGTACTGCAGCCCGCAGCTCCAGATGCCGGTGACCCAGGTGTACTTCCAAGGGGCTATCGAGTTCCTGGACAGCATTTTCGAGTTCCACCACGACCCCTTCGAGGCCAAACTCTGGATCGTTCTGCCCGAGGGGGTGGACCCAACCTGCGGGCGTGGGGCGATCGTCCCCAGAGCCGAGCGGCTGCTTGTGCTCGACGAGGCCAGCTACGTCACGTTTGACGGGATCGACTGGGCCTACACGCACATGCCCTTCCCCACCATGGCCGACGGCGAGACCCCCGGCTACGCGACGGTCCAGGCCGGCCAGTCGTGGGTGGACTCCCACACGACCCGGAGCAGGGACACCCTTCCCGGCGCCATCTACTTGCGGGCCTCCGACCACTGCACCATCCAGAACGCCCGCATCGGGCACCTCGGCGCTTCGGGCGTGGAGATTAGCGGCTACATCGTCGGGCTCGTGGACGATGACGATAGTGAGGAGATCCAGGTGCTGAGCGAGGCCTACGAGAGCCACCACAACACCGTCGAGCAGTGCGAGATCTTCGACCTCGGCGGCCACGGCGTCTACCTGGGCGACATGCTCGCCGACCGCAACGACGCGTGGGAGTCATCGCCGACCAGCACGAAGCCCGACCCGCACACGGGCAACTCGGTGATCGACAGCCGTATCAGCCTCTTCGGGCGGGTCTACAAGGATGCGGTCGGCATCTGGCTCTCGCACACGCGCGACACGCTGATCGCCCGCAACGAGATCGCCACCGGCAACTACGATGGCATGCAGGTGGGCAGCATCAACGCCCACAAGTGGTCCGGCACGCTCCCGTGCGGGGGCTACTGGGCCTGGCAACAGTGCACGGAGGGCACCCACATCGAGGACAATCACATCCACGATGTGTGCCTGCGCCTCGTAGATGGCGGCGGCATCTACGTGCGCGGCTCCCACCTGGGCTATGGCAGCGAGCCTTCGACCCTGGACCGGAACTACATCCACGATGTGCGCATGAGCCCTTGGTTCAACTGGCCGGCTGGGTCGCACGTCAACGGACTGTACTTCGACGCCGGTAGCGATGGCTGGCTGGTCACGCGCAACTACATCGCGAACCTGCACCACGTGGTCAAGTTCAACACGTTCGCGGGGTCGGTCGGCGGTACGACATCGAACCTGAACGGACACTGGGCTCAACCGACCCAGCCGACCGATTTCAACGGCTGCCTCACGTGCAACAACCAGCAACACTGCGATGACTGGGAGGGGCAGACGTGGGGTGAGGACAGCATGGCGAACCGCTTCAATCCCGCGCCAGGAACATCCGGGCCGACCTACGGCCCCTACGACCGCTTCAACACCTGCTGGGGGTTCCAGCTCATGTACGACAACTGCCCCGATGGGTTTGCCCTCATCTCGTCGCCGGACTCCATCGCCACCGCCACGATCAACGCCGCTGGTCCGGGCAACCCGAGCTTCTTCCCGTCCAGCACACAGGCCAGCTGCCCCCCTGAGGGCCTCCGCGACCGCATCTACCGCAGCTGTTCATGCGAACTTTACGATGACGGGTTCGATGACTGGGACTGAGCAACCAAGGGCGATAGAATCGCCCAGTTCCCGGTTGGGGATGACGCCTGTGCGATGCGCTGTTGTTTTTTTGTTCTTGGCCAGCGGGGCACTCGCGCGGGGTCAGCCCTGTCCGCCGCAGTGGCTCCCGGCGCCGCCCGGACCGTTCCTCGACGCGCGGATCGAGGGCCTGACCTCGTGGGACTCCGATGGTAAGGGACCAGAACCCGCGCGCGTGGTCGCCGTCGGCATGTTCCAGGCTGCGGGCAGCACCCCACTCAACTTCGTGGCCCGGCTGGGCCCGGCAGGCTGGGAGCCGATCGGCACCGGTACCAACGGCACCACCTACGCCGTCACGAGCTTCGATTCGGACGGAACGGGGCCGGATCCGGCCGAGCTGTACATCGGGGGGGTGTTCTTCGAGGCCGGGGGGCTGCCCGCCAACGAGGTTGCCCGCTGGTCCAACGGATCATGGCAGCCGCTCGGTACCGGTGTTGTCGGACCGAGCCCAAGCGTGGGCGAGTTCATCACGCTGGGCGGCGAGCTCATCGTCGGCGGGTCCTTCGCCACCGCCGGTGGGCTCCCCGTCGATGATGTCGCGCGCTGGACCGGCTCGCAGTGGATCGCGTTCAGCCAGTACGAGGATGCGACCTGCCTAGCGCTCACGATCTATCAGGATCGGCTCATCATGGGCTCGACCGAGGTTCTGATGTGGACGGGCTCCGCGTGGGTGCCGGTCGGTGCCAATGGCCCCATTCAGTCGGTGGATGCGCTTACGGTTTGGCGCGGCCAGCTCATCGCCGGCGGGTTCTTCGACACCACCACGGGGCCGGGCAACCACATCGCGGCGTTCGACGGCGCCGCCTGGCACCCGCTGGGGTCGGGGATCAACGGCAGTGTGTGGGCCCTCACGACTTGGGACCCGGACGGTCCCGGCCCGATGGAGGCCCTTCTCATCGCCGGTGGTTCGTTCGGCACGGCTGGCGGCCTGCCCGCGGCCAATATCGCCGCTTGGGACGGCAAGGCGTGGTCCCCACTCGGCGCTGGTGTCAGCGGGCGTGTCAACGCCCTGGCGGTGCACAACTACACGCTCCTTGTCGGCGGCTACTTTCACCTGGCCGGGGGCCTCTCATCCAAGTACTTCGCCCGCTACGGCTGCCCGGGGCTGGAGTGCTACCCCGACTGTGACCAGAACCACAAGCTCAACGTCAACGACTACATCTGCTTCCAGACCAAGTTCGCCCTGGGCGATCCGTACGCCGACTGCGATGGGAACGGGACCCGGAACGTGAACGACTACATCTGCTTCCAGACCAAGTTCGCGCTGGGTTGCTAGCGCGCCGGGTCATCCCGGCCCGCCGCCGATGTCGTTGTCCCGGTTGAGGCGTTCCTGCTCGATGCGCTGGGCCTCAACCTCGCGGACCTGCTCGGGCGTGGGCGCCACGGCGGCGCGCCGGGAGCGCAGGAGGCCATCGAACGCGCCCTGAGACCACGCGATCAGGGCCAGGCCGATCGCGAGCGCGCCGATCGCCAGCCCCACCTTCACGCGATCGGCCGCGCGCTTCGGGCCCCCGGCGCCCGGCTCGGGCTTGCGACCGATGGAGTCGGTGGCGGCATCAACGAGCGACTTGCGTGGCCTGGGTTCCGGCATCGAGCGGCTCCGCGGCGGGAAGAAGGCAGTCTATCGCATCAGTTGCCGTTACGGCCCTGTTCACCCGCCGCGCGCTGGAGCTCGGCCTGCTGGCGTTCGTACTCGGCCTGTTCCGCCGCCGTCAGGCCCGGGTTGACGATCCGCTCCTCCCCGAGCACGCCGTAGTGATCCAGCAGCAGGTACGCGGCCGTGGCGAGCAGGCCCAGCGCGAGGAGGATGAGAATGGCCGGCGGCGCGCCCGGCTTGCGTGCCGTTCCGGGGGCCGACGGTGGAGCCTGGGGTGCCGTGGTCATGGTCGGGGTCCGCTTCGATGGGTCAACTGGCGCCTTTCTGGGCCTTGCCATCCTTCACGAGCTGCTCGGCCCGATCGGCCTGGCGCTCGGCCTCGGCCCGATCCGCGGCGGAGACCTCGGAGATCGGCCGGGCGCGCGGGGAAAGGTAGCCGAGCCGCCACAGGGTCAGCAGGCCGGCGCCGGCGAGCATGGCCAAGGCCAGCGCCAGCGCACCCGTCTGCCGGCGCCGGGCGGGAGCCCCAGCGGATGACCGGCGGGAAGACCCGATGGAAGCGAGGTCCGGGTCGGCGAGGAGGGATGTCGGGCGCGTACCCATGGCGCGGCTCCTGGGATGTGCCCCGGCGGGCCCAGAACGGGCGCCGGGCCTGGACATGGGGCCGACGAACGCGGCCCCGGAACGCGATGGATGCCCGCGCCGGGCGCGGGCATCCCCACGGAACCTCCCCACGAGGGGATCGGTCGGTCAGGAGCCGCCGATCTCGACATCCTTGCGGAGGGCATCGCGCTTGCGCTGCTCCTCCTGCTGCTTGAACGACTCCTGCTCCTGCGCCGTGAGCTGGGTTCCGGCGTTCTTGCCCGAGCCCTTGCCGGACGGCAGCACGCCGGCATACCAGGCGATGAGCGTGCCCGCCAGGAGGAGGAGGACGACGGCGGCGACGAGCTTGATCGTGTCGGTGCCGCTCCGGGCCGACTTGGCCTTGCCACCGGCCTTCTTGCCGATCGCCTCGAAACCACCACCCTCCAGAAGCGACTTGGCCATGGTTGACTCCCTGCTGTCGTGCACGCCGGACCCGACGTGCTCGTGGAACGGTCCGCGACGAGAACCGGGCGAATCGCCCTCGGGCGAGACGCCCGATCAACGGATTATACACCCGGCGCGGGTTTCCGGCTCCCGGATTCGGAGCGGTCGGGGCGGGTTTGGTCAGCCCACATCGCGGCGCTGGAAGAGGCAGATGCCCAGCGCGAGGTAGACCCCGATGTTGGCCGCGCCGTACGCGGCGATGAGGCCGAGGTGGTACGCCGGGACCCGCTGGTTCTGGGTGACCGCGTCAACCAGCCAGAAACGGTGTATGTTCGGCACGATGCCCCAGAGCGCGAACCAGAAGGGGCGCACGCGGGTCGGCCCGCTGAAGATGTAGAACCCCGGCTCGGGGGGGACCCGCGGAACGACGTGGTCGCCGACGTTGCGGATCGTCACGCGCCCCGATTCGGCCGAGGCGACGAGGAGCCCGCCGGGGTAGGCCTCGAGGTCGGCCGGGCGGTTGAGGTCGCCCCGGAACGGCGGGAACGCCGGGACGAGCATGGGGAAGCCGTTGGGGCTGGGGCCGAAGTAGAACGAATCTCCGGGCTTCCAGGCGACGGCGGACGGCCCGTCGAAGGTGACGACGAGGGGCTCGCCGGCGGTGATGAACTCCTGCGCCGTCGCGGTGGGGTCGGCGGGGGCGACCGACCCGATGGTCGCGACGGGCGCGTTGGCGAAGGCGCGGCGCCCGAAGAAGTGGTTGGAGAGCAGCCCGAGGATCAGGAAGCCCGCGCACACGACGATGGTCATGACCTGGCCGAGGCGGGTGGAGACGGCGGTGGCCACGGAGGTGAGGACCAGGATGCCGATGGTCAGGGCGGCGCAGGCGGTGAGGACCTGGGGCTTGAGGTCCTTGGTGATGGGCTGGACCTCCCACTTCTTGGAGATGAGGAGCACGAGCAGGTAGGCCAGGGCCATGGCCGGGAGCAGGAGGAGCATGGCCGTCTGGGTGAAGGGCCAGCCGTAGAAGTAGTTGCACCAGAGGGCGATGAGGATCGAGAAGGCCAGGGCCGCGAGGCCGAAGGTGAGCACGGGCCCGTCGAGGGAGTCGGCGGCGGTGCTCATGACGCCGTGGCGGATGCCGAGGAGGAGCGTCAGGAGCATCACGACGACGGCGATGAGGATGGCGCCGGAGACGCCCGCGTACTTGCCGAGGATGACCGACGTCCGCGAGACGGGCTTGCTGACGACCGTGAGGACGGTCTTGTTCTGGATCTCGCGCGAGACGACCGCGGTGGCGGTGAAGGCGGCCAGGAGCACCCCGCCGACGAGGACGGTGGCGAGGCCGACGTCGAGCAGGAGCTTGTTGTCTCCGCTCACCTCGGCCGAGTCGGACATGCCCATGGTGAACGCCGCGCTCCAGGTGTTGATGACCTGGAGGATGCCGACGACGAGGACCAGGACGAAGAAGATGGGCTGACGCAGGGCCTCGATGAAGGTGTTGCGGGCGATGGTGAGGATCTGGGTGAGCATCGCGGGGGGGCCTGTCGGGCCGGTCCGGACGGGGAGCGGGCGGGCCGTGGGCCCGCGGTTCGGTCGGGAGCCTACCTCGCTCCGGGGAGAATTCCACCGGGGGCGCGCGAACCGGGCGCGGGACCCGTCGTACTGGAACGTGCCGCGGGCCCGTCGGGTTCGCGGCCTCCCGCCCGTTCGGCGCCCGGCGTTCGACCCGGGGAAGCGGGCGGCATCGATCCCCCCGTCCCTGGCGGGGCAAGGCGCAGGAATCGCCCGACGGGCCGGGTGGCCCGGACGGGCGCGAGGGCCGGGCCGGTGGACATGCACGCCGCGCGTGGCCAGAATAGGGTTCTCTCCGTCCCCGAGGCGGTCGCGGCGTGGTCCCCGCCCGTCGTCTCCGAGGGCGGTCGGGCGGCGCGTCACGTCGCCCGGACTCCGGGCGCGTCCGGCGCGGCGCCCCCTTCGATCGTCGGCGCGTGAACCCATGAAGACCGATTACCTGACCTACGCGCGAGCGACCAGCCGGAGCCTGCTGGGCTTGGCCATCCAGCTCGTGCTCGGCCTGGCCCTGCTGGTGTACGCGATCTACGGGCGCGACCACGCGGCGATGACCGCGTCGATCCTGGCGTTCATCGGGGCGGGGGTGTGGCTGGCGCTGGCGATCGTCTTCGACCAGCACCGGCGTGAGCGGGTGGAGGCGGCGGAGGCGGAGGCGTTCGCGGCGTCGGACGCGGCGGCCTCGTCGGCGTTCGAGGGGAGCGCGCACGAGCTGCGCGTGGCGGCCCGGCGGCTCTCGCTGCTGCACCGGTTCTTCCTGCCCTCGGTCTCGATCGCGGCGGGCCTGGCGCTGCTGGGGTTCGGGCTGGTGCGTCTGCGCGGGGGGCGGGCGCGGGTCTCCCCCGACGTGTTCCACGCGCCCACGCTCCAGGGGTGGGCGATCGCGATCGGGATCGCCACGGCGTTCGTGGGCTTCATCTACGCCCGGTACATCTCCACGATGGCCAAGCAGCGCCCGTGGGCGCACCTGCGCGGCGGCTCGGCCATGGCCGCGGGCACGGCCGTGCTGGGGCTGGCCCTGGGGGTGGGGCACTTCGTCGACGCGGTGGGCCCGGACACGGTGCTGCGCTACCTGCAGGCGGCGTTCCCTGTGGTGCTGATCGCGCTGGGCGTGGAGGTGCTGCTCAACTTCGTGCTGGACGTGTACCGGCCGCGCAAGGCGGGGGAGCACCCGCGTCCGGCGTTCGACTCGCGGGTGCTGGCGTTCGTGGCGGCGCCGGACCGGATCGCCGAGTCGATCGGGGAGGCGCTCAACTACCAGTTCGGGTACGAGGTGAGCGAGAGCTGGGTCTACCGGTTCCTGCGCACGTACTGGAAGCGACTGGTGGTGCTGGGGGTGCTGGTGGGGTGGGGGATGACGAGCCTGGCGGTGGTGCGTCCGCACCAGCGCGGGCTGCTCCTGCGGTTCGGCGCGCTGGTGCGCGAGCTGCCGCCGGGCCCGCACCTCAAGTGGCCCTGGCCGGTCGACCGGGTGGAGATCCCCCTGTACACGCGGATGGACGCGACGGGGAAGCGGGTGGAGTTCCAGACGCGGACGGTGGCGGGGATCCGGTCGCTGGACATCGGGACGCAGGAGGCGGGCGGGACCGGGGCGATCCTGTGGACGACCGAGCACGGGCGGGTGGAGAACTACTTCCTGGTGCAGCCGAGCCGGAGCCTCCGCCTCGGCGCGGTCTACCGCAGCCCGATCGAGTTCACTTTCGAGGGTGCCGTGCACGCGTCGGGCAAGGGGGCGATCCTAGACCGGTTGCTCGAACGCATCGATGCGGACGGCGTCGACATGGAGCTGACCCTGCGCGTCCCGCAGGAGGCGATGGTGAGCGCCGCATGGCAGGCGACCGCCGCCGCCGCGCTCTACGCCAACGTCGGCTGGCAGAACTGGGAAGATTTCGGGGATGTCGTGACCACCGTCCATGTCGCCGGCGAGGACATCGTCACATCGAAGGAATTACAGATGAAGGACGCCTGGCATTTCGCGCTCGGGACGACCATCCGCGTCGCTCGGCCCGTCGCCGTCTCGGTGGGCTGGGCGTATGACACCTCGGCGATAGAGACCGCGCATCGCTCGCCCGCGCTGCCCGTGGATCGCCAGATCCGGTATTCGTGCGGCGTCCAGTATGATTGGAGCGAGAGGGTGGCGGTGGGCGTCGGCTACACCTACGTGGACATGGGCAAAAACCAGCTCGACCGGGAGGGATCCGCGCTGGTGGGCAGCCTCCAGGGCTCTTATGACGCGGCAGCGGCACACAACATAGCCGTCTCCCTTCGCATGCGTTTCTAACTTCAAGAAGGAGACACAAAAGGAGAGATATGATGAAAGCACGTAGAGAGATGAAGAGAGGGTTGCCGGGGCGGGTGCTCAGGACGGTGGTTGCGGGTTGTGTGGTGCTGGGTGGCGCGTCGGCGCATGCCCAGGAGGGTTTCGAGGGCCCCGGGCCGGTGGATGCCGCGCGTGTCATCGCGCCGGCGCCTCTGCAGGGGCCGGGCTAGTCCGTCTATCCGCAGGGATCCAACGATGGCCTGATGAACCGGTAT
>CAYWOF010000129.1:0-8540 GCA_964459825.1 uncultured Phycisphaeraceae bacterium
CGATGATGGGCTTGCCGCCCTCGGAAAGAGCCGCGCCGCGGATGAAGTCCATCTGCCCGCCGATGCCGCTGTAGATGCGATGGCCGAGGCTGTCCGCGCAGACCTGTCCGGTGAGGTCGATCTGCAGGGCGGAGTTGATGGCGACGGCCTTGGGATTGCGCCGGATGAGAGCCGTGTCGTTGGTGCGGTCCGCGGGATGGAACTCGACCAGCGGGTTGTCATCGACGAAGTCCATGACGCGGCGCGTGCCGATGACGAAGCTGGTGGTCGTGCGCCCGGGGTGGACGGCCTTGTGACGGTTCGTGATGACGCCCGACTCGATGAGGGGCACGAGGCCGTCGGAGAACATCTCGGTGTGGATGCCGAGGTCCACCTTGTTGCCGATGCACGCGAGCGCGGCGTCGGGAATCGCGCCGATGCCGAGCTGGAGGGTCGCCCCATCCTCGACGAGGGCCGCGATCTGCTGGCCGATGCGCCGGGTGACATCGGTCTGGGGATCGGGCTGGTGCTCGGGGAGCGGGCGGTCGGTGGCGCACCAGGCGGCCACCCGCGCCAGGGGCAGGGCCGAGTTCCCGAAGGTGCGCGGCATGCGCCGGTTGACCTCGGCGATGACCAGCGGGGCGCAGTCGGCGGCCGCGCGGGCCGCATCGACGGACGGGCCGAGCGTGCACAGGCCGCGCCGGTCGGGCGGCGACAACTGGAGCAGGGCGGCGTCGAGGCGCGCCGGCCCCTCGGCGAAGAGGGCGGGGACATCGGAGAGGAAGATGGGGATGAACTCGGCGCGCCCCTCCTCGACAGCCCGGCGCATGTTCGCCCCGGTGAAGAGGGCGACGGGCCGGAACCGGCGCTCCATCCCGGGGGCGATGAGGGGGAACGGCCCCTCGATGTGCAGGTGGTAGAGGCGGACGTTCTCGAGGTCCGTGCGCCGGGCGAGGGCCTCGAGGAGCGTGGTCGGAACCGCGCACCCGCCATGGATGAAGACCCGCATCCCGGAGCGGATGTGGGAGACGGCTTCGTCGGGCGTGACGGCGGCGGGGGCGGTGGGGGGGGTGGGGGACATGGCCCGGAATGCTGACGCGGCGGGCGCCGGGGTCAAGCGGGGGCCCGCCCCCAGCCGCACTCGGAGCAGCCGGCGGGGAGGCCGCCGGTGGCGCGAAGGTCGTAGCCGCAGCGGGGGCACCGGGTGTGCCGGACGCGGCGGGCGCGCCGGATCGACCTGGGGACGCCGAGCACGAGGCACCAAGCAAGGGAAAACAGGGCCGAATCGGCGAGGAGGCCCGGCCAGAGGGGTCGGAGGGGAAGGCCAACTTCAAGGAACACGTTGGACACTTCCCGGAACGGAAGGCCGATCCCGCCGATGGTCTCGTAGCTGTAGCTCCACTTGCCATTCGCATCGCGGGTGGGCGACGTCGTGTAACTGAACTCGCACGCGAGTGCGCGGAGAGGCCAGCCGGCGCCCTGGGCCGTTCGATCACCGTTCCCCGCATCCGCGCCGGTCAGGGCGTGGAAGCCGGTCCAGGCCGGAACCCAGGACGGCAACGGAGCGTTGGGGCGATCGCGGTATCGCACGGCGCGCGGGTCGTCGGATGAGTGCGGGAACCACTTCTGGAGGGCGACGCGGGTGAGGCCGCGGACATCCTGTCGCGATACGAGCGCGCTGTACTCGTCCGTGCGGATCGAGGCGCTGGGTCCGGGTCTTCCCGGGCTCGGTCGGAGCGCGCAGGCCCACGCGCCGCCGATGGTGCTGAGGAGGCCAAGCCCCGCCGCCACACCGATTCGCGCGGCGACGCCCATCGCTCACTCCCGCGGCCACTCCCACGGCTTCCCCGGCGCATACCCCAGCAGCCCGTACAACTCCTGACGCGTCTGCATCTGGTCGAGCAGCCGCGCGACCGATCCGTCCTTGCGCAGCGCCGCTGCGGCCCGGGCCGCCGCGCCCATCGCGACGCGCAGCAGGCTCACCGGGTAGATCACGCACGAGTACCCGAGCGCCGCGAACCGCTCCAGCGGGATGATCGGCGTCTTGCCGAACTCGGTCATGTTGGCCAGGAGATAGGGGCGGGGAGACGAAGAGACGGAGAGATGCAGAGACGAAGCGAATCGCGCGAACTCGTCCTCGGAGGTGAGTCCCTCGGGGAAGATCATGTCGGCGCCGGCGGCGACGTACGCGTGCGCCCGCGCGATCGCAGTGTCGATCCCCTCCACTCCGCGTGCATCCGTCCGGGCGCACACGATGAATCCCCGACGCGTCCCGCCCACATCCGAGCCTTCGCTCGCCCCCCCGACAGACTCGCTCAGACTCGGCATCCTCGCCTTCGTCTCTCCGTCTCTTCGTCTCGGCGTCTCTTCCGCGCCCCCCAGTCCCGACCCGTCGCTCACGCTCCGGGCTCGCACGGCCCACTCGATCTTCTCGACCATGTGATCGACCGGCACCAGCCGCTTGCCATCCAGGTGCCCGCAGCGCTTGGGGAACTCCTGGTCCTCGATGTGCAGCCCCGCGGCCCCCGCGCGCTCGTACTCGATCACGGTGCGCCGCACCATCTCGGCCTCGCCGAAACCGGTGTCCGCATCCGCCAGCACCGGCAGGCGCGTGCCATCCTCGCGCCGCGCGCCATCGCTGACCTCCCGGATCGTGCGGCAGAAGTGCTCCAGCCCGAGCACCCCCACATCGGGGACACCCGCGAGGGCGCTCGTCGCGGCGCCCGACACGTAACAGGCGTCGAATCCGGCCGCCGCGATGGCGCGGGCGCACAGGCCGCTGAAGGCGCCCGGCATCGCGATGCAACCGCGGTCCATGAGCTGGCGGAGTCGGTCGCCGGGATGCGGGGATGGGGTCATCCGGGCAATGGTAGTGGGGGCTCGAACGGAGCGCGGGCCAACCGCGAATGGACGGCGGCGCCGTCGCGGCCGGTGCGACCGGGCGGGTACACTCCGCCCCGGAGGTGCTTCGATGGCACGAGCGGTGACCCTGTTCACGGGGCAGTGGGCCGACCTGACGCTGGACACGATGGCCGCCAAGGCCCGGGCGTTCGGGTACGACGGGCTGGAGCTGGCGTGCTGGGGCGACCACTTCGACCCCGCCAGGGCCCTGTCGGACCCCGCGTACTGCCAGGGCCGGTGGGACCTGCTGACGCGCCACGGGCTGACGTGCTTCGCGGTGTCGAGCCATCTCGTCGGCCAGGCCGTGTGCGACCGCATCGATGAACGCCACAAGGCGATCCTGCCGGCGCACGTGTGGGGCGATGGCGAGGCCGAGGGCGTGCGCCGGCGCGCCGCGGCGGAGATGATCGCGACGGGCAAGGCCGCGTCGAAGCTCGGCGTGAAGGTGGTCAACGGGTTCACGGGCTCGCCGATCTGGCACCTGCTGTACTTCTTCCCGCCCACCGGCCCGGACCAGGTGCGGGCGGGGTTCGATGACTTCGCCCGGCGCTGGGGGCCGATCCTCGACGCGTTCCGGGCGGCGGGCGTGCGGTTCGCGCTGGAGGTCCACCCGGGGGAGATCGCGTACGACATCCACACGGCCGAGCGGGCGCTGGAGGCGGTGGGGGGGCACCCGGCCTTCGGGTTCAACTTCGACCCCAGCCACCTGATCTGGCAGGGGATCGACCCGGCCCGGTTCATCGACCGCTTCCCGGACCGGATCTTCCACGTGCACGTGAAGGACGCGATCACGCGCCTGGATGGGACGCGGGGAGTTCTCGGCTCGCACCTCTCGTTCGGGGACCCGCGGCGCGGGTGGGACTTCCGCTCGCCCGGGCGCGGGGGCGTGAACTTCGAGGAGATCATCCGGGCCCTGAACCGGATCGGGTACCAGGGCCCGCTGAGCGTGGAGTGGGAGGACAGCGGCATGGACCGGGAGCACGGCGCCCGCGAGGCGTGCGGGTTCGTCCGCGGGCTGGACTTCGCCCCGAGCGGCGTGGCGTTCGATCGGGCGTTCGAGAAGGCATGAGAGCGAGAGGACGGAGCGGGTGACAGGGCGGGCAACACGGGCCGGGGCCGACCCGGGGCGTCGGCCTCCGTTGCCGCGCCGGACGCAGCCCCGATCGGGAGCTGACGAATGAACCGGGTACTCCGCATGGGCATGGTCGGCGGCGGGCGCGACGCCTTCATCGGCGCCGTGCACCGCAAGGCCGCGGCGCTGGATGGCCACATCCGGTTCGTCGCCGGGGCGCTCTCGTCCGATCCGGAGAAGGCCCGGGCATCGGGGTCGGACCTGGGCCTGGCGGACGAGCGGAACTACCGGACGTGGCAGGCGATGCTCGAGGGGGAGCTCGCCCTGCCGCGCCACGAGCGGATCGACTTCGTCTCGATCGTGACGCCCAACGACACGCACTTCCGGGTGGCGAGCGCCTTCGCCGAGGCGGGGTTCCACGTGGTCTGCGACAAGCCGATGGTGCACAATGTGCTCGAGGCGCGCAAGCTCATCGAGATCGTCCGGAGCCGGGGCATTGTCTTCTGCGTCACCTACAACTACTCGGGCTACCCCATGGTCAAGCAGGCGCGCCACATGGTCCGGTCGGGCGACCTGGGCGAGATCCGCAAGGTCATCGTGGAGTACAACCAGGGGTGGCTCGCCTCGGCGCTGGAGAAGACCGGGCAGAAACAGGCCGCGTGGCGGACCGATCCGGCGCGCTCGGGCGCGGGCGGGGCGATCGGGGACATCGGCTCGCACGCCGAGCAGCTCGTGTCGAGCGTGACGGGTCTGGAGATCGAGTCGCTGTGCGCGGACCTCTCCAAGTTCGTCGGCGGACGCAAGCTCGACGATGACGCCAACCTGCTCCTCCGGTACACGAACGGGGCGCGGGGGGTGCTGGTCGCGTCGCAGGTGGAGATCGGGCACGAGAACGACCTGCGCCTGCGGGTGTGGGGAACGAAGGCCGGGCTGGAGTGGCACCAGGAGAGCCCGGACGATCTCTGGTTCAAGCCGGACGGGCAGCCGGTGCAGCGCCTGCGCCGCGGCAACGGCTACCTGTGCGAGGCCGCCAGGCAGAACACGCGCCTGCCCCCCGGTCACCCCGAGGCGTTCATCGAAGCGTTCGCGAACGTCTACCTCGCCGCCGCGCGGGCGATGCTGGCGGCGGAGGGTGCGGGGCCCGCGCCGGCGGGCCATGCCCCGGGAGGCCTCGGCGCCAAGGGAGCTGTCGCGTCGGCCCGGCCGGCCGGGGCGCCGAAGGGGCCGCCCACGGGGAAGGACTTCGACTATCCCGATGTGCTCGATGGAGCGCGCGGCGTTCACTTCATCGACCGGGTGGTGGTCTGCGCCAAGAGCCGCGAGAAGTGGACGGAAGCGCGCTGGGAGCCGTGAGGCCGGCCCCGGCGCGGGCGCGGGGCGCCGCGTATCGTTCCCGCCGTCGCCGGACCCCGGCGCCCCGGAGCCCTCGCGTGCCCCTGATCGTGCAGAAGTTCGGTGGATCCTCCGTCGCGGACTCGGACCGCATCCGCCGGTGCGCCCAGCGGGCGTACGACGCCCGGCGGGCCGGGAACGACGTCGTGGTGGTCGTCTCCGCCATGGGCAAGACCACCGACAAGCTCATCGAGCTGGCCCACGAGATCACGCCGGGCCCGGCCAAGCGCGAGATGGACCAGCTCATGGCCGCGGGCGAGCAGGTCTCGATCGCCCTGACGGCGATCGCCCTCGAGACGATGGGGCAGGACGCGATCAGCCTGACCGGGGCCCAGGCCGGGGTGCGCACGGACACGACGCACACGCGGGCGCGCATCCGCAGCATCGCGGCCGACACCATCCGGTCCCACCTGTCGCGCGGGCGCGTGGTCGTGGTGGCCGGCTTCCAGGGCGTGACGCCCGACGGGCAGGTCACCACGCTCGGGCGCGGGGGCTCGGACACGACGGCCGTCGCCTTGGCCGCGGCCCTCAAGGCCGACAAGTGCGAGATCTACACCGATGTGGACGGCGTCTACACCGCCGACCCGCGGATCGTCCCCAACGCGCGCAAGATCGACCGGATCAGCTACGAGGCCATCCTCGAGCTGGCCTCGCTGGGCGCGAAGGTGATGGCCGGCCGGTCGATCCTCTTTGGCATGAAGTTCGGAGTTCCCATCCACGTGAGGCACAGCATGCTGCCCGACCCCGGCACGATGATCGTCCAGGAAACGCCCGACATGGAGCAGGAGGAGGTCACGGGCGTGGCCCTCAAGACCAACCTCGGGCGCGTCTCGCTCGTGAACCTGCCGGCGGCGCCGGGCGTGCAGGCGCGGCTCTTCGCGGCCATGGCCGACGCCAACATCCTGGTGGACGACATCATCCAGAACGAGAGCGGGGGGGTCGTGGATGTCAGCTTCACCGTCGATCACGGCGACCTGGTGGACATCCGCCCGGTGCTGGAGCGCGTGCTGACGGAGCTCCGGCGTCCGGCCGGACGGGAGGGCGCCGGCGCGGGGGAGGGCCGGGAGCCCGAGGTTCGCGTGGATGTGGGTCTGTGCAAGGTGTCGGCGGTGGGCGTGGGGATGCGCTCGCACACCGGCGTGGCCTCGCGCATGTTCCGGGCCCTGGCGGAGGCCACGGGCGGCTCGGGCGAGCGGGGCATCAAGATCCAGAACATCACGACCTCGGAGATCCGAATCTCGTGCATCCTGGCGAAGGAGGATGGCGAGGCGGCGATGCGGGCGGTGCACGACGCGTTCGGGCTGGGGGCGTAGACGCCACGCGCCAGGGATTCGAGTAGCGCCACTTGATTCTGGTTCGCACGTGTCCGATACTGTCGGCGTGATCCACGCGTTCGTCTCATCATGCAGTTCGAGCAGTTCCGCCGGGTCGGTCGACCGGGCGGCGGCTCGCGCTGCGTGAGTCACGCGGAGTGAAGCTGTCGCCGGTCGGCCCCAGTGGGTCGGCCGGCTTGTCGTTCTTGGCGGCTGGCCCCGGGACCCCGGCTTGGGAAGGTGAACCGGCGGTCGGCGCCGGCCCCGTTTCGAAAACGGGTGGGGCTCGCAAGGGCCTGGGGTTCGAGTCCTCCGCCTTCCGTTGAGCGCTCGTCGCTCTTCGCGTGAGCGGTGCGCGCTGGATGACTCGACGTCCGGGCGTGGGAATAGACTTGGCCCCATGACCGTCGCCCCGAGGCCCGTTCTCAGCACTCGCCGTCGCGGCGTGGTCCAGAAGTGGACCCGCACGCTCATCCCCACCGCGCGCGAGGCGCCGACCGATGCCACCACGCCCAGCCACGTGCTCCTCCATCGGGCTGGGTTTATAAGATCAGTTGGATCAGGTATTTACGATTATCTCCCCCTGGCCTGGCGCACGCTCCGCAAGATCGCCCGCATCGTGCGCGAGGAGATGGACGCCGCCGGCGCCAGCGAGCTGCTCATGCCCGCGCTCGAGCCCTTCGAGCTCTTCGAGGGGACGAAGCGCCACCTGGACTACGGGCCCAACCTCTTCAGCCTCGAGGACCGGCACGGGCGGCGCAACGCCCTCGCCCCGACCCACGAGGAGATCATCACCGAGCTCCTGCGCACGAGCGTCACCAGCTACAAGCAGCTCCCGCTGAACCTGTACCAGGTCCAGACCAAGTTCCGCGACGAGGCCCGGCCGCGCGCGGGGCTGCTCCGCTGCCGCGAGTTCATCATGAAGGACGCGTACTCGTTCCACACGGCGGTGGAGGGGCCGGGCGGCCTGAACGAGGGCTACGACGCCATGCACCGGGCGTACGTCAACATCTTCACGCGCTGCGGGCTCTCGTTCACGGTCGTCGAAGCCGAGAGCGGGCCCATCGGCGGCTCGGCCAGCCACGAGTTCATGGTCAACTGCGAGAGCGGCGAGGACACGATCCTCAAGTGCCCGGCCAGCGGGTACGCGGCCAACGTCGAGAAGTGCGAGATCGGCGAGCGGGCCCGCGGCACCTTCCAGGAGCCGCCCACCGGCGAGCTGACCATCGTCCACACGCCGGCGCTCCCGGGCATCGAGGAGGTGGGGGCGTTCCTCAAGGTCAAGCCCGAGCGGATGCTGAAGGTGGTGATCTTCAGGGTGGTGGAGGACAGGGAGGGGAAGGGGCGCCAGTGGATCGTGGCGGTGGTGCGCGGCGACCACGAGGCCAACGAGGGCAAGGTCAAGAGCGCGAGCGGGTGCACCGTGGCGATGGCCAACGCGGTCGACGCGGCCAAGGCCGGGTTCGCGGTCGGGTACGTCAGCCCGGGCGTGGTGAACACGGTGCCGGGCGTGATGCTGCTGGTCGATTCCGACGCGAGCCACGGCGGCTTCTGGGCGACCGGCGCCGACCGGATGGACCACCACGCCAAGCACTTCAACTGGCGCCGGGAGGTGGGGGCGAAGCTGGACGACCCGGGTTATGTAAAGGTGACCGACGTGCGCAACGCCCGCGCGGGCGACCCCTCGCCGCGGACGCCGGGCGCGAGACTCGAGACCGCCCGCGGGATCGAGGTCGGGCACATCTTCAAGCTCGGCACCAAGTACTCCGACGCCATGGGCTTCGCCGTCCTCGACGAGAAGCAGCAGCGCCAGTCGGTGATCATGGGGTGCTACGGCATCGGCGTCAGCCGAACCATGGCCGCGTGCGTCGAGATGAGCCACG
>CAYWOF010000130.1:0-8501 GCA_964459825.1 uncultured Phycisphaeraceae bacterium
TCCACCACGACGAGGACGCCGAGGTCTACCTGAACGGCATCCTCGCGGCCAAGCCCACCGGCTACACCACCGACTACACGCTGGTGCCCATCGCGCCCGAGGCCGCCGCCACCCTCCGCCCCGGCGCCAACACCCTCGCCATCCACTGCCGCCAGACCCGCGGCGGCCAGTACATCGACGCCGGAATCGTCCAGTTGATCGAGAAGGAAGAATGATGACTCCGCCACCAGCCGACATCCAACCGCGGATGACATCGAGTCGTGGCGACCGTGTCTTCGCCTCGGCAGAGGCGAAGGTATGTAGATCGTGTCTTCGCCCCGGCAGGGGCGAAGGTATGTAGCCACGGGTGGAGCCCGCGCTTCGCGGGCGCAACCCGTGGTGGGCCCGAAGGAACGATACCGCCCCGGAGGGGCGGAGGAGCTTCAGACATGTAGCCACCTTGCGATCGCGCACCGCACCGGGAGCGCCCCGCTCTCCCTCGCGGTTCACTCTGCCCCTTTGCCCCTTTGTCCCTTTGCCACTTTGCCCACTTCTTCCGAGGTTCCCATGCTCCCCGTCGCCACCGCACTCCTCACCGCGATCCTCGCCCAGCCCCTCACGCCCGTGCGGTTCACGGATGTGAACTTCACCGGCGGCTTCTGGGCCCAGCGCCTCGCCGCCGTCCGCGACGCCACCCTCCTCGCCAACTTCCACCAGTGCGAGATCACCGGACGCATCGACAACTTCGCCGCCGCCGCGGGCGCCAATCCCGGCCCCTTCCAGGGCTACTTCTTCAACGACTCCGACGTCTACAAGGCGATCGAGGGCGCTGCCTACGTCCTGGCCACGCTCCCCGCCGGCGACCAGAAGTCCGAGCTCGATGCCAGGCTCGACGCCGCGATCGCCACCATCGCCGCGGCCCAGCAGCCCGACGGCTACATCAACTCCTACTTCACCACCCTCGCCCGCGACCCCGCCCCGAAGGACACCGACACCCGCTGGTCCAACACCGCCGTCAAGCACGAGATGTACTGCATCGGCCACCTGATCGAGGCCGGCGTGGCCCACTACCAGGCCACCGGCAAGCGATCGCTCCTCGACGTCGCCCTCCGCGCGGCCGACCACGTGGATTCCACCTTCGGCCCGCCCCCCAAGCGCCCGGATGTCTGCGGGCACGAGGAGATCGAGCTCGCCCTGATCCGGCTCTGGCAGCTCGGCGCGCACAACCCGGGCGCCCGGATCGACCGCCCCGAGCGCTACCTCGAGCTCGCCCGGCACTTCGTCAACAGCCGCGGCCAGGCCCTCAACGGGCGCCGTCTCTACGGCGAGTACTGCCAGGACCACGTGCCCCTGCGCGAGCAGACCGAGGTCGTCGGCCACGCCGTCCGCGCCATGTACCTGTTCTCGGCCGCGACCGACCTCGCACGCCTCGCGGGCGAATCGACCCTCGGCGACCCCCTCGAACGACTCTGGTCCGACCTCGTCTACCGCAAGATGTACGTCACCGGCGGCATCGGCAACTCCGGGCACAACGAGGGCTTCACGCTCCCCTACGACCTGCCCAACGACACCGCCTATGCCGAGACCTGCGCCACCATCGGCCTGGTCCTCTGGAACCACCGCCTCAACCTGCTCCACGGCGACGCCAAGTACTTCGACATCGCCGAGCGGGCCCTGTACAACGGCGTCCTTAGCGGCCTCTCGCTCGACGGGTCGAAGTTCTTCTACGAGAACCCGCTGGGCTCCCCCCCCCCCGGCGACCACCACCGCCAGGACTGGTTCGCCTGCGCTTGCTGCCCGCCCAACATCCTCCGCGTCCTCGCCTCGGTGGGAGGCATGATGTACGCGGTCGGCCCCGACAACACCATCCGCGTCAACCTCTACGCCGCCAGCACCGCGACCATCCCGGTCCGCGGCGGCACGGTCAAGGTCACGCAGGAGACCGACTACCCGTGGGGCGAGTCGGTCAGGCTCACGGTCGAACCATCGAGCCCTGAGCTGGGCTACAAGATCGCACTCCGCATTCCAGGTTGGTGCAGAGATCCCCAGTTCGACCCGGGTGGCCCCGACCAGGATCTGGGTCGGGCCTACGCCCGTGACCTGACGATCGATGCCTCAATGCGTGCCCCGGATGGCGAGGTCTATCGCAGTCGGTACTTCACAATCCCAAGCGACTGGATTCGAGCGAATTCGATCCAGGTTACCCTGCCCATGCGGGTGCAGCGCATCCAGGCCCACCCCAGCCTCACCTTCGACCGCGGGCGTATCGCCTTGCAGCGGGGGCCGATCGTCTACTGCCTCGAGGATGCCGACAACCACACCGAGCGCACCGGCCTGGCCCGCAGCATCGCCATTCCGCCCGACGCGGAAGTTGAGGCCGAGTTCCGCGCCGACCTGCTCGGCGGCGTCACCGTCCTGACCGGCGAAGGACTGGCCCTCCCCGCGCAGGACTGGGACGACGACCAGCTCTACCGCCCCGTACCCGAGCCTAAGAAGGTCCGTTTCACAGCCATCCCCTACTTCGCGTGGGACAACCGGGAAGCTGGAGGGATGCAGGTCTGGATCCCCGAGTCCACCTCGCTCCTGCCCCTGGGCCCGCTTCCCGGCGTCACACCCTCGGCCTCGCACACCAACCCCACCGACACCGTCGCCGCGCTCACCGACCGGCAGGTGCCGACCTCCAGCAACGACCACCAGGTCCCGCGCCACACGTGGTGGTCCCACCGCGGCACCAGCGAATGGGCCCAGCTCGACTTCGCGCAGCCCCGCTCCCTCCGCGGCCTCGACGTCTACTGGTTCGACGATGGACCCCCCGGCGGCGGCCCGGGCGGCGGCGGCTGCCGCGTGCCCGCCTCGTGGACCATCCAGTACCGCGAGGCCCCGGACGGCGCCTGGAAACCCGTGAACGGCCTGCAGCCGGCCACCCTCACCACCGAGCGCGATCGGTTCAACTCGGCGCGATTCAGCCCCGTCATGGCCTCCGCCGTCCGCATCCAGGTCCAGCTCCGGGAGGGCTACTCCGGCGGCATCCTCGAGCTCAAGCCCGTTCGCTAGCGCGGGCATCCCGCGTGCGCGTCGGTCGCACGGTCAGCCCGCCTGTATCGGTTTCTCCCCAAGCCCGGCTTCGCATTGCATTCCTTTCCCTCAGCTTCCCCTCTGTGGTGAATGCCTCTGAACGCCGATGCCCCGACTGATCCTCATCCACTGGAACGCCACCGAGGCCGCGGAGCGGGCCGAGCGCCTGCGCGCCCAGGGTCACACCGTCGAACCCTGCCACCACATGGGCGACAACGGTCAGGCACGCGCTTGGCGTGCGAACCCGCCCGACGCCTTCGTCATCGATCTCTCCCGCCTTCCCTCGCACGGGCGTCACATCGCCCGCTGGACCCGCGAGGCCAAATCCACCTGTGTCAAACCCATCGTCTTTGTCGAGGGTGAGGGCGAACCCCTCGCTAAGACCCGGGCCCAGCTTCCCGACGCGACCTACACCACCTGGCGCCGCATTCGCAACGATCTGAAGCGTGCCCTGGCCGCGCCGGTGCGCGAGCCCGCGCGTCCGTCAGCGGCCGGGTATTCCGGCACGCCGCTTCCGAAGAAGCTCGGCATCAAGGCCGATTCCACGCTCGCCCTCCTCGGCGCCCCGCCGGGCTTCACCGACACGCTCGGCGCGCTCCCGGACGGCGTTCGCGTGGTCACGCGTGCCGCCGGCCGGGCCCGGACCATCATCCTCTTCGCCCGCACCCGGTCGGATCTCGCCAGGCGATTCTCCGCGGCAATGACGATGATGGCCGACGGCGCGACCCTCTGGATCGCATGGCCCAAGAAGACCTCCGGCCTCCAGACCGACCTCGCGGAGTCCGCCGTCCGCGAGCACGGCCTGGCCCACGGCATCGTGGACTACAAGGTCTGCGCCATCGACGCGACCTGGTCCGGCCTGGCTTTCGCCCAGCGCCGGGCGAAGACCTGACCCTCGGGAACGGCTCACTCGTCTTCGGGCGAGCCTACCACTTCGCCCCCGCCAGCTTCACATCCGCCTTCGCCCACGCCTTCTCCAGGCGTGCCTGGGCCTGCGTCAGATCGACCATCCGGTCCGGCCCCTGCGCCTTCAGGGCCTGCACCAGGCCGGTCAGGCCCCACCCATTCTCCGGGCGCCGGCGCAGGTCCTCGAGGAAGACCGCCTCGGCCTCGATGGGCCGGTCCGCCCCGAGCAGCGCGCTCCCCAGCCAGTGGCGCGTGGCCAGCGGCCAGTCCGGCGGCTCGTTGTACGTCGTCGAGTCCTCCAGGCGCACGGCGGCGCCGTACGCCGCGATCGCCGTGTCCCAATCGCCCCGAGCCTCCGCGATCGAGCCCGAGACCAGGTGCTCCGCGATCCCCATGAGGGTCGAAGGCCTGGAGTTGACCAGGATCAGCTCCTTCGGGAAGTCCGCCCGCTCGACCACCGCCTTCAGGCTTGCCAGCTCGCTCTCGGCTTCATCCGCCTTCCCCGTGTTCGCCAGCGCCATCCCGCGTCCGAAGTGCCAGACCCCGGTCAGGAACGCCAGCTCCTCGCCGGGCTTGGGCATGGCCAGCAGCTGGTCCCACTTGGCGAACCGCACCCGGGCGTAGTACGGCGCCGTCAGGAACTGCTGCAGCCCGGCGTGCATCTCGCCCGGGGGCTTGCTGGCGCACTTGTCCGCGGCCGCGATCGCGTCCCTGCTCTTGCCCTGGTAGGTCTGGGCGATCCACAGGAAGTGGATGTTGTGGGGGTAGTACGCCGCGGGGTAGATGCCCTGCGCGTTGCACTGGGCGATGTAGCCCTCGTCGGCGGCGATCGCCTTGATGTTCGACTGCTCCGCCTCGCCGTACCGCCCGACGCGGAAGAAGATGTGCGAGGGCATGTGGACCAGGTGCCCGGCGCCGGGCGCCAGCGCCCCCAGCCGCTCGGCGGCGCCGACGGCCCGGAAGGCCTCCTGCGAAGCCTCCAGGGCGTGGATATGCAGGTGCAGGGCCAGCGGGTGGTTCGAGTTGATCGCGATGGCCTTCTCGATCAGCCCGATCACGTCCCGCGTGTAGGGCCTCGGGCTCCCATCGTTGGTCCAGTAGTTCCAGGGGTCCGTGTCCATGATCGACTCGGCGGCGATCGAGAGAATGTCGGCATCCTGCGGGTACTTGCTCGCGAGGGCCCGCATCGCGTCGGCGTAGGTCTTGTCGAGGGCCGCTCGGTCGGCCTTCGGGTCCTTGGCGTAGCGCGTCGCCATCGCGTCGATCATGGCGCGCTCGACCTCGCTGGCTCCCGCCTTGAGGGAGACGGCCTTCTGGATCGCCTCGTAGGCGGGAGGGACGGCCGTCTCGTCCATCGGCGCGTTGATGTTGGGGCCCAGGGCGTACGCCTCGCCCCAGTAGGCCATGGCGAGGTTCGGATCGAGGCGGGCCGCCTCCTTGAACGAGCGCACCGCCTCCGCGTGGTTGAACGCGTACGCCAGCACCAGTCCCTGGTCGAAGAACTTCTGGGCGTTGGCGTTGGTCGTCGAGACCTTGCGCGAGTACGTGCCCAGGCTGTGGAGGCGCGGCGAGAGGTGCCCGTCGAGGGTCGTGCCCTTGGCGCCGGCGCGGGCCGGTTCGGGCTGGGCGATCGTGCCGGCGGGCGCGATCAGCAGTGCACCAGCGGCTGAGGCGAGAAGCCAACGGGCGTTGCGAGTCATGCGTGTACCTCCACGGGGCTGGGGGCCGGATCCGAGACGATGCGGCCCGGGAAAGGTCGAGGTTACCGGCCGTTGCACGCGACTGCAACACTCCGGTCACGCCGCCTCGCCGGCCTTTGGGGGACGACGGGCGCGCGGGAGACAATACCGTCGCGGCCGTGGCAGGCCAGCCGGAACGGGTCGAAGACCGCAAAAAGGCGCACAAACCCGGTACATCGGCCCCACAAAGGGGGACGGTTCGGAGCGAAACCGCTCGATTCCGGGCGCCGCGGACGGCACCGATCGCTCGGCGCCGCGTACAGTGGGGGGCCCATGGCCTCACGGCGCCCCTCTCCGCGACCGGGTGGGTTTACGCTCATCGAGCTGCTGGTGGTCATCGCCATCATCGGCTTGCTCATCAGCATCCTGATGCCGGCGCTGGGGGAGGCCCGCCGGGCGGCGCGCCAGCTCAAGGACTCGACCCAGGTGCGCGGGGTCATCCAGTCCATGATGATCTGGGCGCAGAACAACCAGGACAGCTACCCCCTGCCGAGCCTCGTGGACCTGTCGGACGCGACGGTCGTCGCGTCGAGCCCCGAGGCGAGCTTCGAGAAGGACAACACCGGGAACATCCTCTCCCTGATGATCTACCACGCGTTCATCCCGGCCCAGATCCTGCGCGCCACGGGCGAGGTGAACCCCGAGATCGTGGTCGATGAGGCGTACCAGTTCGACGACCCTCCCGCGGCGGAGGACCCCGGCGCGGCGCTGTGGGACCCCGGGTTCGCGGGCGTGACGGACGAGGTCGGGTCGGGCGTGGGGCGGGGGCGACGGACAGCGCAGGGGAACAACTCGTACGCGCACGTGCCGCCGCTGGGCCTGCGCCGGCGCTACTGGCAGAGCACCTACGCCTCGAACGAGGCGATCCTGGGCAACCGGGGGCCGGTCTACGGCGGGGAGGTCGGGAGTTGGGTGCCGGCGCCGGGGCCGTTCGGCGAGCAGTCCAACACGATGCTCATCCACGGCTCGCCGCGCAAGTGGGAGGGGAACATCGGGTTCAACGACGGGCGGGTGCTCTACGAGCAGGACCCGGACCCGCGCAGCCTGATCTGGACGTTCCGGGGGCTGCCGAGCGGGCAGAAGAGCCGGCGCGACAACGTGTTCGTCAACGAGAACGACCTGACGGCGGTGGCGGAGACGGAGACCCGCGCGGGGTGGAACGCCAACGCGTTCCTGCGCCCGTACTTCAACGTGCGCGAGGGAGGGGCGGGGGGGAGCGTCGATGCGCTGATCCAGCCGCGCTGGGATTGACGGGCGGGCGCAGCGGATCGAGCAGACTGAGCAGATCGAGCGGATCGAGCAAAGAGAGCAGATCGATCGAATAGAAGGACCGGGTTGGTCTGCTCCATTCGCTCGATCCGATCCGCGGGTCCTCAATCGACGTTCAGGTCCCGGATGAATGAGTCGAGCTGAGCGCGGGTCTTGTTGGCCAGTTGCTGGGAGGCCTCGCGTTCCGTGCGGATGGCTTCCAGACGCGATTCCTGCTCGTTGAGCTTGGACACGTAGCGACGGTAGAGGTCGCCGTTGCGATCGATGGCTCCCATGTTGCCGCGGATGCGCTCCTGGTCCTGGGAGATCTGCGTGGTCTCGGCGTCGAGCTGGGCGAGGCGCTGCTGGGCGGCGTTGATCTCGCCCTGGAGCCTCGCGGCCTCCTTCGCGGCGTCGAGCACCTTCTGCGAGACCTTGCCCTGCTGGGACCACGCGATGAGGGTGTCGATGGGGAAGCTAGTGACCTGGATCCGCTCGGCCTGGGTGATCTCCTGCACGACCTCGAGGGAGCCGCCCTTGCCCGGGGCCAGGGGCAGCTCGAAGCGGTAGAGGTCCTTGGTCTCCTCGGTCGGCTTGGCGGGCTTGGTCAGGGTCCAGCCCGCGGCGCGCGCGTGCTCGACGAGGATCGTCCGCGGACGGACGGTGTCCTTGTTGGTCAGGGTGTAGGTGGTGGCCTGCTGGTGCTTGAGGGTCTGCTCGATCATGCCCGAGACGATTCGGACCTTCTGGAGCGTCTGGGTCGGCTTGCTCTCCGTGCGGGCCGTGACGTCGAGGTCGATGGAGTAGGCGAGGAGGCGCGTGTCGCCGGTGGTCACGTGGCCGATCTGGGCATCCCCGGCGTAGGCGGCCCCATCGAAGACGGCGATGGGACCGGGCATGAGCGGGTTGCCGGTGGTGTTCTTGAGCTCCACGCCGCGCATGGCGTACTCGGAGTTGTCCGCGGCGTTGTAGATGCTCACGCGCCGGCCCTCGATCTGGGTGCCGACGATGGGGAGCATGGCGGAGCGCTGGCGCTCGATGGTGACGGGGTCGGTGAGAGTGAACTGGAAGACCTCGCCGATGGACTCGCCCTCCGCGGCGGCAGAGCCGGCGAGGGCCTCGGACATGGCGCGCCCGGCGAAACCGACCGCGGCGTCGCCCTCGACCGACTTGGCGCGCATGCGCGCGCCGGCGGCGGGCGCGGGTGATGCCTCGGGGACTCCGCGCGACTGGAATGCGGCCGCATCCCGCTCCGCGCGCCGGTCTTCCAGCGCGCCGGAGCCTTGCGCTGCCCCGTACGTTCGCGGGAGCACGCCCGGCACGGTGGGCACGGGAATCTCCGGTCGCCAGACGTGGAGCGGCTCATAGAGGTCCATCTGGAAGCTCACCGGTCGGCCGGCGACCAGGGAAAGCGTCACGCCGTTCCAATCCTCATCCGTCGTGTTCTCGACGATGGCCCAGCCCTGGATCGTGGGCTTGCTCGCGCCGTTCCCACCCTCGCTGGGGTCGGGAAGGACGAGGCGGTAGCTGGCCTTCCAGACGGGCATCTCGTGG
>CAYWOF010000131.1:0-8081 GCA_964459825.1 uncultured Phycisphaeraceae bacterium
GCCTGGGCCAACCGGCGCTACGCCCTCGGGTGGACCGAGGAGAAGGTCCGCACCACGCCGCCGCAGAAGGTCCGCGACGAGCTGCTCGCCGCCTCCAGGACCTTCGTCGAGTCCGGCCGGCTCGAGCAGGAGATCGCCGGCGCCCAGGCCTGCGCCGACGATGCAGCCCTGGAGCAGCACCTGCGCGAGCGCTACGGCCTGGCGTTCCCCGACTGGATGCGCTACCTGGAGGGCCAGGACCGCCTCGACGCGGTGCGCTCGCGCGTCGAGGGCGTGCTGCGCTCCGAGCTCCTGCACCTGGAGCAGACCATCCTGCTCGAGACGCTCGACCACGCCTGGAAGGACCACCTCTACGGGATGGACCAGCTGCGCGACACCATCAACTTCCGCGCCTACAGCCAGCAGGACCCGCGCATCGAGTACAAGCGCGAGGGCTCCAAGCTCTTCAACGAGATGCTCCAGACGATCCGAGATCGCATCACGGATTACATCTTCAAGGTCCGGCTCAGCCCCGCCGCCATGCTCGGGGCCATGGACGGCCCGCGCCCGCCGGCGCCGCCCGGACCCGCGCGGCCCCTGCCCGCCCCGGCGGGACAGCCCGCCGCCATGGGGTCGTCCATCGTTGGTCCGGGGCTGGATGGTCCGGCGTCGACGGCGCCGCCGGTCCCCCCGCCACGACCGGCCCGTACGCCCGAGACGGACGCGCCCGAGCCCGCCCGCGCCGAGCGCGATGGCGGGCCCCGGGCCCAGATGGAGGCGGCCAAGGCGGCCCGGGCCGCCGAACGGGCCAAGGATCGGAAGCGGTAGGGCCGGACCGGCCCGCGGTGCTCGGGGGTGCATCTTCCCCGGGCGGGTTCCGTATAGTCATCGGACCCGATCAACCACGGGGAGGGTCCGCGCCCCCTCGGCCACCGCGGAGACCGCCATGCACCCACCCACGGCTCGCCCCAGCCCCCGGCCTCGCCTCGGCGCCTTCACGCTCGTCGAGCTCCTCGTCGTCATCGGGATCATCGTGATCCTCGCGGCCATCGGCCTGGCCATCAGCACCAAGGTCGCGGTCGCGGGCAAGGAGCGCCTCACGCAGGAGACCATCAAGAAGCTCGACGCCTCGCTGACCGAGTTCGTCAGCGCCGAGAACGTCATCCCCCGCCCGTGGGTGATCGACCCGCGCGAGAACAACGCCGACGGGCAGTTCATCCAGCCCGTCGCCGACGCCCGCGACGCCTCCGGCGAGATCATCAACAGCGTCGGGCTCTACATGCTCCAGTCCAAGGGCATCCCCAGCGTCGAGGCGGTCTTCAAGGCCATCGACCCCAAGCTCCTGCGCCAGTACTCACCCGTCTCCCCGCCGTCCGCGGCGTTCACCGAGCAGCCGCAGCTCCTGACGGTCTTCGACGCCTTCGGGCGCCCCATGCGCTACGTCCATCCCGCGTTCCAGGGCCTGAAGTACGGCCCGTGGGCCAGTCCCGCGGTGCCGCCGGTGCAGTACGTCAACACGAGCGACATCCTCGGGCCCGCCCCGAACAACCCGCGCACGGGAGCGCCGCACCAGTACGGCCTGACGACCCTGCGCCGCAACAACACCGGCGCGGGCGGGACCGACGCCGACTCCGACGGGGGCCTCTGCGCGGGCGGGCGGCCGTACTTCTACTCGGCCGGGAACGACGGGGACCCCTCGACGGTGGACGACAACATCTACACGACCCAGCCGGAGATCGCCAAGCCGTGACGGGGTTCGCGCCGGGCAGACCGGCCCGGGCCCGCCGGCCCGCACCTGGGCCAGGGAAGCCCGCGATCCGGCCCGATCGGGCACGCCGGCGCCTCCCGATGGCCGCCCGGGCGGCCTATACTCGCCGCGATTCCGGGGTGTAGCGCAGCTTGGTAGCGCGTCTCGTTCGGGACGAGAAGGTCGGAGGTTCAAATCCTCTCACCCCGATTCACGCTTGGCGCCTTGCGGGCTGACACGTTCGTGCCTGCTTGGAACGCGTGAAGCTCAACGACGTGGACGCAGCCGATGGGGGCGGCGGGGTGGGAGGCCGACGAACGGCTCACCGCGAGGGCGAACACCCGCGTGACTGATCCGCGGAATCCGCGGCAACCGCGCCAGCTCGCCCGAATCCGTGGCGCGTCAGCTTCCCTGGGGCATCGGGAATCGCTCGCCCATCCACTTCTGCCAGGCCGGTTCATCGCGGGTGACAGCGGCCCTCGCCGTGTCGCCGTAGAGATAGACGCTCAGGCACACCATCACCATCCCGCCGCAGGAGAAGGCGCCGATGTACGCCGTCCCGGGCGCGGGCATGTCGAGGCGAAGCAGAACGGTGTTGGGATGCAACCCTTGTCCCAGAGAGTCCACGACGCCGATCATGGGCGGGAGGCCGACGGGCGCGCTCCACCTCTGCCCCTGGGCGATATTGAGGAGGCCGAGCGCGCCGCCCGCCTTCTCCCACGCCTTCGCCTCGGGATCGCGCGAGAAGCCCACGAACTGCATCGACGAGCACGCCATGCCCTTGAAACGGTCCAGGTACATCCGCAGGATGCGGAAGTACGTCGGCCAGCCCTGCTCGAGGCCGTCGAGCTGATTGTCCCAGTCGTCGGTGCTGGCGAACAGGCTGTGCACGACGCGGACCACGCACGTCCCACCCGCGCGCGCCTCGACGGTCCATTCGGTCGCCACCCTGGGTGAGCCGGGCATGCCCATGTCGCCCTCGGTCACCAGGCGCGCGGGCGGCTGCCACGTCGTGATCGTCGCGGCAGAGTCCATCCCGGGCCCGAAGGTGCACACCTGTTCTCCCCCCTGGCGCTCCTCGCTGCGCGTGGGGACGAACCAGGAGGAGATGCCCGGTCCGGTGGCGATCGCGCGCCAGACCTCCTCCGGCGTCCCGGGCACTTCGACCTCGACCCGCACCGATCGGCGCCCGGATGGTTCCTTCTTCACGCTCACGTGGGTTCCTTTCCCTTGGCTTCCCGGGGCGCGGGATACGCCCCGATCATCAGGCGATGTCGACGTCCGCCCCCCCGACCGAGTGCGGCTGCATCGTGATAGCGAGAGACCAGCGCCGCGACCGCGCCGGCCAGCTCACTGCTGAACGACGCACGGTCCTGGGCGGACCGGAATACCACCTCCGTGTCGATGGAGAGCGTCGCGAGGCGCTTGTTGAGTTCCTCGGACCTGCGAAGCAGCTGTCCGACCTCGCGCACGACACGGGCCGCCAGCGCGATGAGGTAACCGGCCGACAGCCGGTCCATGGCTCGCGCGGGGTCGGGCGCGACAGGACCGAGCGCGTCCGGCGAGACCAGATACGACGACGCGGTCGCCACCAGCCGCCGCTCCGTCAGCCCGCCCCATCGCTTCCGGCTGTCGACCCGGATCAGCCCATGCGACTCCAGCAGGCGCAGGTGGTAGTTCACCCGCTGGCGCGCCAATCCCATGCGTCCGGCCAGAGTCGCGGCGGACGCCGGCCTGCGAAGCTCCGAGAGGAGGCGGCTGCGGATGGGATCCAGCGCCACGCTGGCGGAGGCGGGATCATCGATGACGCGCAGGTCCACCATGACCAGCAGGGTAGCATTGACAAATCTTTTTGTCAATGCGCTCCCGCCCCAGTCCGTGACCCCGGCGAACCCGGAGAAGCTGACGACCGCCTGCCCCGCTGCAACCTCCTCGGGAAGGCATCGCGGGCAGAGTCATCGACCCGGGCGCCCGGCCCTGACCGGATCGCCTCGCGTCACCGCGCCCCGTCCCCCCAAGCCTCGTTCACACGATGCCGGTCACCCGCGCCACCTGCAGGGTGTCGGCGTGCTGCTGGAAGCGCACCGCCTTGCCGTCGGCGATGCGCCACACGTGGACGAACTGCGCGTGCTGCGCGCGCCCGGTGGCCTTGAACGTGCCCCGATACCGTCCGAGCACCACGATCGTCGCTCCGGCGTCGAGGAACTCCTGCGCCTCCACCGCGAACCCGTCCCACTCGCCGACACAACGGGCGAACACGCCGGCCGCCACCGCCTCGGGGCCAACGTACGGGTTGCCGTCCGCGTAGGGGTAGTTCTCCGCCTCGTTCCAGACGATGCCGGGGCTCATGCGCCCCAGCACGCCCGCCACGTCCCCCGCGGCGAAGGCCGCGTACATGCCCCGGATCAGCTCGAGGTTGCTCGACATGGGCCGGGTGCTCCTCTTCCCCGTCCGGAACGGGGTCACCGGACCATAGCCCGGCCCGGCGGGCGGGGGTTCGATCCGGTCCGACCGTGTCACGGGCTCCGGGACCGCCCGCAAGAAACACTAAACCAAGTGGTTGACATTCCGCCCGCCCCCGCTATATTAAACCATATGGTTCTGGATCGGAACCCCGCCCTCGACCGCGTCTTCCACGCCCTGGCCCACCCGGCGCGCCGGGCGATCCTGCGCCAGCTCACCGACAGCGAGCGGAATCTCAGCGAGCTGGCCGCGCCCCTGAGGATGTCCTTCCCCGCGGCGTCCAAGCACGTGCGGGTCCTGGAACGGGCCTGCCTGGTGCGGCGCCGCATCCACGGCCGGCAGCACCTGTGCCGTCTCCACGCCGCGCCGCTGCGGCAGGTCGCCCAGTGGACCGAGGGGTACCGCGAGCACTGGGAGGCCAACTTCCTGCGCCTCGACGCCCTGCTCGACCAGCTCAAGGCCGGCGAGCGCGAACACGGTCCGCACCCCGACGGAGGAGTCCATCGATGAAGCACACCCTCAAGGTCACGACCCCCTCGGATCGCGAGATCGTGATGACCCGAACCTTCGACGCCCCGCGCCGCCTGGTGTGGGAGGCGATGACCACGCCCGGCCTCATCCGGCGCTGGCTCTTCCTGCCCCCGGGCTGGGAGATGACGCGGTGCGAGGAGGATGTGCGGGTCAGCGGCTCGTTCCACTGGGCCTGGAACGGGCCCGACGGCCGGGAGGCGATGTCCATGCGCGGCGTGTACCGGGAGGTGGTTCCGCTCGAGCGCCTGGTGCGCACGGAGTCCTTCGAGATGGGGCCCGGGAACTTCCTGGGAGAGCAGCTGGCCACGCTGGAGTTCGCCGAGCGAGATGGAAGGACCCACGTGACGATCCGCGTGCTCTACCCCACCAGGGAGGCGCGGGATGGGATGCTCGCCTCCGGCATGGAGCGCGGGGTCAGCGCGGGGTACGACCGGCTGGAGGAGATGCTCGCGACCTCCGCCGCGCGGTCGTAGGAGCCGCACCCGGACGGTGGGGCGAGCTGCGCGTTCGATCCCGACGGCGCCGCGGCGGTTCCCGCCGGCGCGTACCGTCGGCCACGAAAGGTCCACCATGCCATCCACACCAAGGCCCAGAGGCCGGACCATCGACGAGTACCTTGCCTCCGTCGAGAGCGACCAGAGGCGAGCGCTCGAGCGGCTCCGCCGGATCATCCGGCGCACGGCGCCCAAGGCCACCGAGTGCATCAACTACGGGGTGCCCGCGTTCCGCCTCGACGGACGGATGCTCGTGGGCTTCGGCGCGGGCGCCACGCACTGCTCGTTCTATCCGGGGAGCGGGACGACGGTGGCGGCCCACCGGGCGGTGCTCAAGGGCTTCGACACCAGCAAGGGCGCGATCCGTTTCACCTGCGACAGACCACTCCCCGAGGGGCTGGTGCGGACGCTCGTGCGTGCGAGACTCGCGGAGGAGAAGGCCCGAGCGGCGAGACCGGCGCAGGCGTCCGGTTCGCTTCAGGGATGGAGGAGCGCCTCCCAGTCGAGCACGAGGCGTGGACGGCTCTCACGCGGCGTCAGGGTGGCGTTGACCACGAAGTAATCGTCGGAGGGCAGGGGGTTGTAGGTCGCCCCGGCCTCCAACGGAAAGTCGAAGTAGGGCTGGCCCGCATCGTGCACGAATCGGGTGCCGTCGGTGACCCACGTAACGCCGATGACCGAGTTGCTGGAGGAGACGTAGAACAGGGTGGCCCCGCTCGTACCCCACACCGGGGAGCCGCCGCCCGCGATCGACACCCGGTACCGCTCGCCGGGCTCGGGCACCGGACGACCCGAGGCCCGCTCCGCGTCCCAGCCCGGAACGAAGGGGGTCACGTACACTTCCGACGTTCCCGTCTCGGTCGAGTAATAGGCGAGCCACTTGTTGTCATTCGAGATGCCCCCCCCCTTCTCACCCGGTCCCACGACGAGTTCGATCGGGTGGCCGTCGGGCGCCTCTACGGGAACCGCTATGATGTCGCTGTCCCCGGTGCCGACGTAGGCGCCGCGCTTGCAGATGATGTACCGGCCGTCCCGCGACCAGCCCGTGGGCGTGAGCGGTTGATCGTCGGGACCCACGCGCGCGAGCACCCGCTCGCTCCGGCCGTCCAAGGGCTTGACGAACAGGCCCAGAGGCTCGGGACCGTAGAGCCGGCCGAAGGCGATGCACTGCCCGTCGGGGGACCACTGAGCGGAGACCTCGTCCCCCGGCATGAACGTGAACCGACGCGGCGGTCCCACCGGCGGGGGCGTGAACACACCCGCCTCAAAGTCGGTTCCCGGTCCGAAGCACGTGAAGATCCAGATGTCATAGGAGGCGCCACTGCCGAAACCGGCCTCGTTCGGCCAGCGACCGCTGATCGCGAGGCTCAGCCCATCGGGCGAGGCGGCGAATGTCCCCTGGAGCATGCCCTCGGCGATGGTGGCCCCGGGGGTTCCCGTGCGATCGACCACCATGGCGCCGTCGGCCTCGCCCAGGGCGGGGTCCCCGGTCGAGCTGGACGGACCATCGGGCGCGTGCACCGGGTGGTAGAGCAACGGCCCCGTGTCGGACGCGCTGAACCTCCCATGCCAGGTGGAGGCGTCCGCCTCCGCGTCGGACACGAGGGCGATGGGTTCCGACCGCAGCTCGCCACGAGCGACGTCCACGCGCGCGGCCAGAAGGGTGTTCTCGCGCAGGAACAGCAGCCGATCACCGACCACCTGCGCGCCGAAGCGTGTCCGCACCAGTTCCTTGTCCAGGGTTCCGTCCAGCGACGCGATGAACGCGCACTCCTGCCGCTTGGACGGGTCGTGGTGAACGGCGAGGTACGTGAAGCGATCGGTCCCACGGATGGCGCTGGGCCACCGATGGCTGCTGAACCGGGAGTTGTCGACGGCCGTGACCGGACGAGCCTCGCCCCCCTCGGCCGGAACCCGCCAGATCCCCGACTGGAACGCCGGCGCGAAGACGATCACGTCGCCGTCGAGCCAGGCCCCGCCGCGCCCGCCGGGCGCATCGCAGAGCGTCCGCACGGCGCGCGTCGCCAGGTCGATGCGCCGGAGCTTCCCCTCGGCGAAGAACCCGATCGCACGGCTGTCGGGCGACCAGAACGGGAACACGGCGTGGTCGGTGGCGTGCAGGCGCTCGGGAGCAGCCCGGGCCAGCTCGCGAAACCACAGGGCCTGCGAGCCCTCGGCGTCGCGCGCCGTGAACGCGAGGCGGCGTCCGTCGGGCGAGAGGACCGCGGGACCGGACGCGTCGCCGAAGGCGATCATCGTGCTCCCCGGCGCCGGCTCGATCGTGGCGAACAGCGGGGAAACCGATCTCGGCCCGGGCGCCGCCCTCCCCGCGACCAGGAGCATGACTCCGGCGCCGAGCGGGAACCCGATGAGTATCCCCACCACCACCCGAGCGACTCGCACCCGGGATCGCCCGGCGACGGCGGGTGGATCAAACTCCGCCGCGTGGTCGAGCTCGATGCGTGCATCGCCGATGTCTCGCAACCGTTCGTTCCGGTCCCGCTCCAGACATCGACGCAGCACGCGCCGCGCCGCGGTCGGAGTCGCCGCCGGTAGCCGGCTCAGGTCCACGTCCTTGTGGAGCGTCGCCCCGATGGACTCGGTCGTAGTATCCCCCGCGAAGGGCTGCACCCCGGTGAGCATCTCGTAGAACAGGCAGCCGAACGAGAAGATGTCCGACCGCTTGTCGACCGCCCTCCCCCGGGCCTGTTCCGGCGACATGTACCCCGGCGTGCCCAGGATCGCGCCCGGGAGTGTCGGGCTGTGCTGCCTCGTGACCGTCCGCGCGTCCGGGAGAGGAGTGGCGCTCGTGGCCGCTCCATCGCCTCCCGTGCGCGAGAGGCCGAAATCCAGCACCTTGACCCGGC
>CAYWOF010000131.1:8091-8453 GCA_964459825.1 uncultured Phycisphaeraceae bacterium
GGCCCTCCGCCGTGACCATCACGTTGGCCGGCTTGATGTCGCGGTGGATCACCCCGCGCTCGTGGGCCGCTTCCAGTGCGGCGGCGACCTGGCACGCGATCGCCATCGCCTCGTCGAGCGGCACGGCTCCGTGATTCAGACGTTCGGCCAGCGTCTGGCCCGCCACGTACTCGAGGACCAGAAACTCCGTGCCCTGTTCCCGCTCCAGGCGGTGGATGGCCGCGATGTTGGGGTGGCTCAACGATGCCAGGATCTGCGCCTCCCGCTGCAGCCGCGCCAGGCGCTCCGGATCCGTCGCGAGGTAGTCGGGCAAGGCCTTGATGGCCACCGGCCGGTCCAGCCGATGGTCGCGCGCCAGGGAC
>CAYWOF010000132.1:0-6220 GCA_964459825.1 uncultured Phycisphaeraceae bacterium
GAGGAGCCGGCGGGCACGGCATCGTTGCCGCGCTCGTAGCCCCAGCTCATCACGAAGCGCTCGTCGGGGACCATCTCGACGACCCGGCCCGACATGACGGCGCCGCCCTGGTACTCGATGCGCACCGCCCCGCCCACGCGGGGCTCGATGCTGGCCGCGCCCCCGCCCGGGCAGGCCCACCACCGCGCGAACCGCGCGGGATCGCTGAAGAAGCGGTACACGGTGTCGCGCCGCGCGTGGATGACGACCGTGCGGTCAACCGCGACGGCGGCGGGAGTCTTGGCGGCGCTCATGCTGGCGGCTCCTCTTCGCTCGGGCGCGGACACCCCGAGCCGGGCGATCGTCCAGGGCCCTCTGCTCGGCCTCGGCCAGACGTCTCAGGTCATCGAGCTTCGTGCCCCACAACCGGTCGAAGTACGCGCCCAGCGGCCCGAGGCCCGCCCGGTCGGCGCGGTACAGCTGGCGGCGACCCTCGCGCCGGCGCACCACAGCGCCCGCTGCGCGCAGCGCGCCCAGGTGCTGCGAGATCGCCGAGAACGAGACCGGGAAGCGGGCGGCGATGTCCCCCGCGGAGCGCTCGCCCTCCCACACCAGGCGGAGGATCTCGCGCCGGGTCGGCTCGGCCAGGGTGGCGAGGAGGTCGGGCACGCGGATACTTTAGCGTATGACTAAACTAACGTCAAGCGCCACCGGTCGGGGAGGACTCGGGACCAGCATGGCCGACCGTCGGCGCGCGCCGCCGGCGCGCGCCGGCCGGCCCCGCGTCCACGCCCGCTCAGAACTCGACGCGTCCGGCGAGGGCGACGAACCACGCCGCGTCCGTGTCGTCCTCCATCACCTCGTTCCCGCCCGAGTCCTCGAGGAGGAGTTGCCCGCCCAGCGTGGACCCGGCGAGCAGGGAGAGGCGCCAGCGCGGGGAGGGCGACCAGCTGAGGCGACCGAACACGGGGTACGCCGTCTCCTCGCCAATGCCACCCGGCGTGGCGCCGTCCTCGTCCAGGCGGAAGCGGAGCTGGGCCCAGTAGGCGCCGGCGGCCAGCTCCCAGTCCGGGATGAAGGTCCAGCCGACCTCCAGGCCGGCGCGCCCCTCGTTGGCGGGATCGCGCGAGGTGGTCCGGAGGACCCAGTCATCGGCGAAACGCCACTCGAGGTCGAAGATGGGGTAGATCCCCATCTCATCCTCGATGCGGCTCATGGTGAAAAGACCGACACCGAGGGAGAAACGCTCGCTCGGCGCGTACCGGACGCCGCCGCCCCCCCCGGCCGTGAACGAGTCGCCCAGGTCGGCCCCGCTCTCCCCGGCGTACTGGAGCGCGGCCGCGCCGAAGACGGACCAGCGGGGATTGAGGATGTAGACCAGGCGGGCATCGCCATCGACGATGCCGATGTCATCCCACGGGTCGGCGCCCCCGAAGCCCGTCGAACCGGAGAAGTCGTAGGCGTGGAGCGCGCCGCGGATGCCCGCGCTGACGACGACGGTGGGCGTGGCGATGTAGGTGAGGCCCAGGCGGGCGCCGGCTCGGGTAACGCTGTAGTCGCCGCCGGAGTCGATCCCCGCCTCGAACTGGCTCAGGGCGGCCCCCGCAAGACTGAACGAGAGCACGGGCGAGAACCCGGACGGCCCCGGCTCCGGCCCGGGGCCGGGCGCGGGCGCGTTGGGAGGCGGGGCATCCTGCGCCAGGACGGGCAGGGGAACACCCACAAGGGCCGTGGCGATGAGTCTGCCGAGCCGCCGCATCGGGTACTCCCTCCGGTCGCGCGCGCGAGCCCCAAGCCCGCGTCCCCCCCGGCGCGCGGGCGGCAGTATACCGATCGCCGGCTCCGGCGCGACGCCACTACCATGCACTCCACGCATGCGTCCCGCGCTCGAACAGGCCCGGCGGTGTCTCGACCAGCTCCTGGAGGACCGGGCGGCGCTCGACCGGCTCGATTCCATCGGCGCGCTGCTCGCGGATCGCCTGCGGGCCGGGTCCAAGCTGCTGCTCTGCGGCAACGGCGGCTCCGCGTGCGATGCGGCCCACTTCGCCGAGGAGCTGACCGGGCGGTTCCGCACGCCGGCGCCCGGCCGGCCCGACCGGCCACCCCTCGCGGCCATCGCCTGCACCGATGTCGGGCACATCACCTGCACGGCCAACGACTACGGATTCGAGCACGTGTTCGCGCGCTGGGTCGAGGCCCTGGGGCGCCCGGGCGATGCGCTCATCCTGCTCTCCACCTCCGGGAACTCGGAGAATCTGGTGCGGGCCGTGGCGGTGGCGCGCGAGCGCGACGTCAGGACCGTCGCGCTGCTGGGGCGCGATGGCGGGCGCCTGCGCGATCGGTGCGAGCACGCGGTCATCGTGCCGGGGGAGACCAGCGACCGGATCCAGGAGCTCCACATGCTCATCCTGCACGGGTGGGTGGAGGCGATCGAGGCGCGTCTGGCGCGCCCCGGCGGTCCACGCCCGTAGGCCCGAGTCGAAGTGGAAGTCCGGCGACCGCCGGGGCGCACCGCACCCCGGGACCTGTCGCGCCCCCATCGCCCCTACCGCTCGAAGAGGAACTCGGCCAGAAGCCGGTGGAAGTGGTGCACGCCCTGCTCGCGCGCCGGGGAGTACCGCCCGCGGGTGTAGAGACGCGAGCGCACGCCGCGCTGGACGGCCTCGACCACCGCCTCATCCTCGCGTTCGACCCGGTCGAGTCCGGCGCCGGCGCCCTGGTCGAGCTTCGTCGGGTCCCGGACGTAGGTCAGGAAGGACACGCGCGTGCGATCGACGCCGAGGGGACGGACGATGTTGATGGAGAGACCCCAGGGGTAGAAGTTGAACATCGTGTTGGGGAAGAGCCACCAGTAGTAGGCCGCGACGGGCTTTCCCGCGTCCGGCGAGGAGGCGGGAAGGTCGAACAACGCCCCGCGTTCGGTGGGCCTGGCGACGCCCAGCTGCAGGTTGGAGTAGCGGTAGAGCTCGGTGGTGTACTCGCCGTAGTCGATGGCCTCGTTGAGCGAGGCGTGGACGAACGGGATGTGGAAGCCCTCGAGGTAGTTCTCGACGTAGAGGGCCCAGTTGCACCGGACGAGGTAGTCCCGCGAACGGGTCGCGTCGGCCCGGAACTCGGCCAGGGGGAGCCAGGCCAGCCGGTCGCGCATCGGCGCGATCACCTCCGCCAGGAACATGGCGGGGTCGAGCGCGCCGAACTGGAACGGCCCCCAGTGGTCGTGGGGCACGCGCGGCAGGCTGTCCCTGGGCGATGGGAAGTGCGCGACGCCCTCGAACTCGGGCATGTGGCGGAAGGTGCCGTCGAGGTCGAAGCGCCGCCCGTGGTAGCGGCACACCAGGGCCTTCTCCACGCCGCCGTGCTCGCAGAGGATGGTGCCGCGGTGCGTGCAGACGTTGGAGAGGCAGTGGACGCGATCGGCGCGATCCCGGGTGAGGAGGATCGGCTCGTCGAGGCAGCCCTCGAGGAGCGTGACGGGGGAGCACTGGCCGGGCACCCGGACGGTCTCGCCATCACCGATGAACTGCCACGAGCGCCGGAAGATGCGCTCGCGGGCCAGCTCGTACACGCCGGGATCGGCGTAGGCGCGCCCGGGCATGGTCTCCGCGCGGGCAATGTCGGAATCGATCGCGAACGGCTCCACGGACATGCGACAAGTGTACCGGCGGCCCCGCGCCGGCCGGGCGGCGCCGTGTCCGAGCCGCCCGCGCGGACGGGGCACGGGCCCGACGCCGAACCACGGCACGGGGAGCGACGTAGGATGAGCTACCGGAGCGTGGTTCGGCCCGCAGCGCGCCCTTCTTCGGCCGAACCGCACCCGCCGCGCTGCCCCGGCCTTCGCCGCGGGCCGTGCGGACGCTCGAGACGCTCCTTGCACACCCCCGAACCGTTCGCCGAATCCCCCGACCAGCTCGCCGCAACGAAGCCATCGCCCGGGGCCCCGTTCACCTACCAGGTCTGGAGCATGCTGTGCGTGGTCGTGCCCTTCGCGGGTCTGGCCGTGGCGATCAACCTGCTGTGGGGCGTCGGCCTGGGGTGGATCCACCTCGTTCTGCTCTTCGCCGGCTACATCCTGACCGGGCTTGGCATCACGGTCGGGTACCACCGCCTGTTCACGCACAGGTCGTTCCGCACCGGACGCACGTTGACGGCGGTTCTCGCCCTGCTCGGCTCGATGGCCGTCGAGGGCCCGATCCTGTGGTGGGCCGCGACGCACCGGCGCCACCACCAGCACTCCGACCGACCGGACGACCCCCACTCGCCCCACACGCACGGCACGGGTATGTCGTTGGTGCGCGGCCTCTACCACGCCCATCTCGGTTGGCTCTTTCGGGCGCCCGTGCCCGACCGGGCGCGCTACGTGCCGGACCTCGAGGCCGACGGGCTGGTCCGGTGGTGCAGCCGCCTCTTCCCGTTGTGGGTGGTCCTGGGGGTGCTGATCCCCGCGGGGATCGCCGGCGCCGTCACCGGCACTTGGCTGGGGGCGTTCCTGGGCCTCGTCTGGGGCGGCCTGGTTCGCATCTTCGTGGTCCACCACATCACGTGGAGCATCAACTCCATCTGCCACCTGTGGGGGACGCGCCCCTTCCGGACCCACGACCACAGCCGCAACAACCCCGTCTTCGGCCTGATCGGCCTCGGTGAGGGCTGGCACAACAACCACCACGCGTTCCCCACGTCCGCCCGGCACGGCCTGCGCTGGTGGCAGTTCGACCTCGGGTACGCGGTCATCCGCGTGCTCGCGTGGCTGCGCCTGGTCCGCGATGTGCGGGTGCCGAGCCCGGTTCGCGTGGCGGCCACGCGCCGCCGTTCCGCCCCCGGGAGGGCGTCGGCGCACCCGGGCGGCCAGGGCCTGAAGCGGGGCGCCGGCGCGTAGAATGCGCCGACATCCGAAGGAGGGCCGCGCATGCCGTTCTACACCCGCCTGGGCCAGATCCCCCGCCAGCGCCACGTGCAGTTCCGGCGTCCCGACGGGCGCTTGTACTCGGAGGAGGTGTTCGGGACCGAGGGCTTCGTGGGCCCCACGAGCACGCTCTACCACATCAACCCCCCCACCCAGGTCCACGGCTGGAAGGCCCTCTACGGGACCCGGCCCGAGTACGTGGAGATGGACGTGATGCGGATGCGCCACGTCAAGACCAGCCCCATGGTCCCGCACGGCGACCCCGTCACGGGTCGCGTGGTGCTCTTCGGCAACTCCGACTGCGAGATGTCCGTGTGCGTGCCGGCCGAGCCCATGAACTACCACTACAAGAACGCGATGGGCGACGAGTGCCTGTTCATCCACTTCGGCTCGGGCACGGTGCACACGATGTTCGGCACCCTCCGGTTCGGGCCGCACGACTACATCGTGATCCCGAAGGGGACCATCTACCGGATCATCTTCGACGAGCTCAACGCACCGGGCGGCGGGGGAGGTGGGGGCGCGGCGCTGCCGCCGCCGGCGAGCCCGATCGCCAACCTGCGTCCGGCGCCGAGCCCCTCGGCGCCGGTTTCCACGCCGGGCGGGCCGCCGAAGGTCAAGTTCCTCGTGATCGAGACGGTCAACTCCAGCCACATCCAGCCGCCGCCGCGCTACCTCTCCAAGTCCACGGGACAGTTCCTCGAGCACGCGCCCTACTGCGAGCGGGACCTGCGCCTGCCCGAGCTCCCGCTGACGTTCAACGAGCACGGGGAGTTCGAGGTTCGCATCAAGGCGCGGGACCTGGTGCACACCTACACCTACGACTACCACCCCCTCGACGTGGTCGGCTGGGACGGGTGCTACTACCCGTACAGCTTCAACATCGACGACTTCGCGCCCATCACCGGCAAGCTGCACATGCCCCCGCCGATCCACCAGACCTTCGAGGCCCACAACTTCGTCATCTGCTCGTTCTGCCCGCGGATGCTCGACTGGCACCCGCAGGCCATCAAGGTGCCGTACAACCACTCGAACCTCGACAGCGATGAGGTCCTCTACTACGTCGAGGGCAACTTCGGCAGCCGCAAGGGCATCGAGGTCGGGTCGCTCACGGCCCACCCCCAGGGCATCCCGCACGGGCCGCACCCGGGGACGATCGAGGCGAGCCTCGAGGCCAAGTACACCGGGGAACTGGCCGTGATGTGCGACACGTTCCGGCCCCTGTACCCGACGAGGGCGGCCCTGGAACTGGACGATCCGAAGTACCCGGCCTCGTGGCAGGGCGAGCACTTCCCGCGCCTGGCCTCGGGTCAGATCAAGCTCAACGGGGAGCACGTCCAC
>CAYWOF010000132.1:6230-8384 GCA_964459825.1 uncultured Phycisphaeraceae bacterium
CCATGACGGTCAGGTCGAGATTCTTCAGGGCGTGGACGTCCTGTCCACGGAAGGGGCGAGAACCTCGAACGTGTGGGCCCCGTGATCGGGCCGAACCGGGTGCGCGCGGCTCTCAACGCCGGTAGGGCCGGATTCCGGGCTGGAAAAACCGTTGCTCCGGCCGGCGTGCTCCGATAGGATGGTGTGCGGGGTGACGCGGGTTGGAGCGAAGCTGCGGAGGCCGACATGAGCCGTGTGCCCGATCGTTCGGTACCGCTTCTCGCCGGCACCCTCTTCGAGGTCCTCGAGCCGCGCACCTTCCTCTCCGCGGCCGATCTCATCGTCGAGTCGGCGAGCGCCCCGGCCTCGGCGCGGTTTGGCGATGCCATCGAGATCGAGTGGATCGTCCGCAACGCGGGCACCGAGGCGACGGGCCCCGAGGCCGGCTGGCTGGATGGCGTCTACCTCTCGACCGACACCATTCTCGACGAGACGGACCTGCTCCTGGGTGTGACCGACACGGGCCTGTGGGCCGGCGGCGGGGGCCCGCTCGCGCCCGGCACGACCTACAGCGCGGCCACCTCGGCGCTCCTGCCGCTCGACGGGGCCAGCGCGCCGGGCACCTATTACCTGTTCATCGCGGCCGACGCCTGGCGGATGCTGGAGGAGTCGAACGAGGAGAACAACTCCCTGGTGGCCGGGACGATCGAGCTGACGGTGCCGCCGCTCCCCGACCTGGTGGTCGATTCCGTGACGACCCCCGGCCCCGGCCAGTTCGGCGGCACGCTGGGCCTCACGTGGACCATCCGCAACGCCGGACCCGGGGAGGCGATGGCGCCGGGCTGGTGGAGCGACGCGGTTTACCTCTCCACCGATGACGTGCTCGACGAGACCGACCTCGCGCTGGAGGTGTCCGAGCTCTCCGTCCGCTCCGGCGACCCGCTGGCCCCGGCGGGATCGTTCGTGGTCGAGGCCGATGTGAGCCTGCCCCTGCTGCCGGGCCTGACCCCGGGGACGTTCCACCTGATCGTCGCGGCCGATGGGTACGGGGTGCAGCTCGAGGGCGACGAGACCAACAACGCGCTGGCGACGGGCTCGATCGAGATCGCCCAGCCGCCGCCGCCGGACCTCGTGGTGGAGGGGATCGTCGCGCCCGTGACGGGTGAGTTCGGACAGAGCCAGCCGATGTCCTGGACGGTGCGTAACAACGGGGCCGGCCCGGCGCCCATGGGATGGTACGAGTCCATCTACCTCTCGACGGACCCGGTGCTCGACGGGGGCGACCTGGAGTTGGCCCTCGACGGCGCATGGGCGGGCCAGTCCGGCATCCTCGCGCCGGGACACAGCCTGACCGTCGAGGTGTCGGTGTGGCTGCCGCTGGGCGCGGGCGCCGCGGGCGGCGAGTACTACCTGATCGTCCTGGTCGATGCCGGGGGCATGGTCGAGGAGAGCGACGAGTCCAACAACGCCGCGCCCAGCGCCCCGGTGGTGCTGGGGATACCCGCCCCCGCGGACCTGGTGGTCGAGTCCGGCATCGCTCCGGGCACGGGCGAGCTGGGCCAGAACATCCAGGTCTCCTGGATCGTCCGCAACACGGGCCCCGGCGTCGCGACGACGGCCGGCTGGTACGACGGCGTGTACCTGTCGCTCGATGACGAGATCGGGATCGGCGACCTCAGCCTCGGCGGGGCCGACCCGGGCGCGCTCGGCATCTGGGCCGTCGGCCCCGGCGAGTCGTACCAGGCCGAGGCCTCGCTCTGGCTGATCCAGGACGGGACCATCCAGCCCGGCACCTACCGCCTCATCGTGCTCGCCGGCGTGGGCGGACAGTTCTACGAGGCGAACACCGCGAACAACGCGCTCGTCATCGGAACCATCGAGATCACGGGCACGATCGTGCCCCCCGAGTTCGGCCCCGGCGGCACGCCGCTCTCCGGCGGTTTCGTGCGCTCCGAGTCCGACGACGGCGGCGCCTCTCCGCTCCTGCCGGCGGGCGCCACCGACCGCGCCGACGATGCCTCCGACACCCTCCGGATGGGACCGACCTTCGCGGCCGCGCAGCTCTCGCCGCGACTTGGAGGGTTCGACGCCTCCGACGACGACGCATCGGAGGACTCGGAGTCCACGGCTCGAACGATCCGCCGTTGCCATCCGAAGCCACCCTGGCCGGCGTGG
>CAYWOF010000133.1:0-8382 GCA_964459825.1 uncultured Phycisphaeraceae bacterium
AAGACCTGAGCGACAGGACCGAGCAGCCGACGGCCGAGCGCCTGAGCGAGGCGCGCCGGCGCGGCCAGGTGGCGCGCAACCAGGATCTGGCCGCGGCCCTCGATCTGATCGGCGCGGTGCTCCTGATCGTGGTCCTCGGGGGCCTGGGCGTCGCGTCGCTCGCGGGCGTGCTCCGGAGCTTCCTGGACGCCCGGACGCCCGGCGCCGGGCTGAGCGCCGACACGCTGCGGAGCGACCTGGTCTTCGCCGCCGTCGCGGGCGCGCGCGTGGCGGGCCCGGTGCTGGGCGTCATGTTCGGCGTCGCGCTCCTCGGGCAGTTCGTGCAGGTCGGGTGGCTCCTCACGACGGAGCCCCTCAAGCCCAACTTCCAGCGCCTCAACCCGGCCGCCGGCGTCAAGAAGGTCTTCTCACGCCGGAACCTGGTGCGCACCCTCGTCAACAGCGTGAAGCTGGCGATCGTGGCGACGATCGTGGTGCTCGTGCTCCGGGTGCGCCTGGCCGAGGTCGCGGCGCTGCCGCGCCTCGCCACGGCGGGGGCCCTCTGGCAGACCGGTCGGCTCGCGGTCGAGCTGGTGCTGTGGCTGCTCCCGGTCCTGCTGGCGATCGGCATCGTCGATCTCGTCTACCAGCGCTGGCAGCGTCACCAGGACCTTCGCATGACCAAGCACGAGGTGCAGGACGAGCGGCGCTCGATGGAGGGCGATCCGCACGTCAAGCGGCGCCGTCTCCGGATGGCCTACGAGATCGCCCTCCAGCGCATCCAGCACGCGGTGCCGAAGGCGGACGTGGTCGTCACCAACCCCACGCACTTCGCCGTGGCGCTCGGGTACGACTCGGGGCGCATGCGCGCGCCCCGCGTGGTCGCCAAGGGCGCCGATCACCTGGCGATCCGCGTGCGCCAGGTGGCGGCCGCCCACGCCGTCCCGATCGTCGAGCGCCCGCCGCTGGCGCGGGCGCTGTACTGGGGGATCGAGGTGGGGCAGGAGATCTCCCCGGAGCACTACGAGGCCGTGGCGGAGGTGCTGGCCTACGTCTACCGCCTGGAGGGGCGCGCCGCCTGACCCGAGACCGCTGAATGGCCAGGACGACCCCCGCCACCTCGCCGACCGCTCCCGGGCGCCCGCCGCGCTGGGTCCGTCTGCTGCGCGACTACCGCGGGCTGATCGTGCCGGTCGCCTTCGTGTCGCTGCTCGTGGTGATCGTGGTCCCCATGCCGCCGTGGCTGATGGACGTGCTCATCGCCGGCAACATAAGCTTGGGCGTCATCATCCTGCTCACGACGATCTCGATGTCGCACCCGCTCGAGTTCAGCGTCTTCCCCTCGCTCCTGCTGGCCACCACGCTCTTCCGCCTGGTGCTCAACATCGCCTCGACGCGCCTGATCCTGACGGCCGATGCGCCCTCCCCGGAGGCGGCCATGGCCGTCGCCGGCCACGTCATCATGGCCTTCGGGCAGTTCGTTGCCGGGGGGTCGCTCTTCGTCGGGATCGTCATCTTCCTGATCCTCGTGATCGTCCAGTTCGTGGTGATCACCAAGGGCGCCACGCGGATCAGCGAGGTCGCGGCGCGCTTCACCCTCGACGCCATGCCCGGGAAGCAGATGGCGATCGACTCGGACCTCAACGCCGGGATCATCGACGAGGCCGAGGCCCGCCGACGGCGAGATCTCATCCGCCAGGAGGCCGACTTCTTCGGCGCCATGGACGGCGCCAGCAAGTTCGTCCGGGGCGACGCCGTCGCCGGCATCATCATCACCGTCATCAACGTCGCCGGCGGGTTCGCCGTCGGCACCATCGAGCGGGGCTGGCCGGCGGGGCAGACGGCGGCCACGTTCACCAAGCTCACGATCGGCGACGGGCTGACGGCGCAGATTCCCTCGTTCGTCATCGCCATCGCGTCCGCGCTCATCGTGACACGCTCGGGCTCCAAGGCGGACCTGGGCAACGAGCTGACCGACCAGATCGTCAGCCAGCCGCGCGGGCTGGCGCTGACGGCGGTCTTTCTCGGGCTGCTGGCCTTCACGCCCCTTCCCACCCTGCCGCTCGTGGCCACCGCGCTGGGCCTCGGGGGGCTCGCCTACGGGCTGACGCGGGCCGAGCGCCGACGGGGCGCGACCGAGCGCCAGCGCGCCGAGCAGGACGCCGCCGCGGGCCGGGCCGAGCCCCAGCCCGTCGAGTCCCTGCTCAAGCTCGACACGCTGGAGCTGGAGGTCGGCTACGGGCTCGTCGCGCTCGTGGACGCCAGCCAGGGCGGCAACCTGCTCGACCGGGTGGCCGCCGTGCGCCGGCAGCTGGCCGTCGAGCTCGGGTTCGTCATGCCGCCCGTGCGCATCCGCGACAACGTGCAGCTGCCGTCCAACGACTATCGCATCAAGATCCGGGGCAACCCGGTCGCCACGGGCCAGACCCAGCCGGGGCGCCTCCTCGCCATGGACTCGGGCATCGCGTCCGGGGCCATCCAGGGCGAGCCGACCAAGGAGCCCGCCTTCGGCCTGGACGCGTGGTGGATCGAGCCCGGCCTGCGCACCCGCGCCGAGACGATGAACTACACCGTGGTCGATCCCACCAGCGTCGTCGCCACCCACCTCACCGAGGTCGTCCGCCACCACGCCCACGAGCTGCTCACCCGGGAGGAGGTGGCCAACCTCATCGAGCAGCTCAAGCAGCGGGCCCCCAAACTCGTCGAGGAGGCGATCCCCGCCGTCCTCAAGCCCGGGGACCTCCAGAGGGTCATGCAGATCCTCCTGCGCGAGCGCGTGCCCATCCGCGACATCGAGACCATCGTGGAGACGCTGGCCGAGTGGGCGCCCAGGACCAAGGACGTCGAGGTCCTGACCGAGTACGTCCGCAACGCGCTCCGGCGCACGATCTCGCAGATCCACGCGGCCCCCGCCCCCGGGGATCCCGCGCGTGTGCGCATCGTCTGCGTGACGCTCGACCCCACGCTCGAGGACCTCATCAACGGCTACGTGGACCGAGGCCCCGCCGGCACGACCCTGACCATGCCCGCGCGGGTCGCCACCCGAATCGCCGAGGAGACCGTCAAGGCCCTCCGCCAGGTGACCAGCGCGGGGCACCAGCCCGTGGTGCTCGCCTCGCCCCAGGTCCGCGCCATCGTCCGCCAGCTCCTCGAGCCCCACCTGCCCACCGTGGCCGTGCTCGGCTACAACGAGATCATCCCGGGAATCGAGGTGGAGTCTCTGGGGCTGGTGACGCCGCCGGCGGCCGGAAAGGAGGCGTTGGCCGCGTAGACGGGGCGTGGACCGGGCCGAACCCCGGGCACTCCGCTCGAAAGGGGCCCACTTGCATTCCGCCACGAGTCTGTATACTCCCGCCCATCGGCCATGGACGCGGCCGACTCGCGGGTGAATCCGCCAAGGACGGCGCATGAACCTCAAGACCTATCGCGCGCGGACGATCGCCGACGCCCTCACCGAGGTCAAGCGCGACCTCGGCAAGGACGCGGTCATCCTCCACACCCGCACCTACCGCATCGGCGGCTGGCTCGGCCTCGGGGGCCGCCCCATGGTCGAGGTGACCGCCTCCGATTCGGTCAACGTCGCCGGTCCCCGCCCCAGGCGCTCCCCGGCGCCCGACGCCTCCGACCCGGTTTTCGGAGGGGCTCGGGCCTCCTCGGGCCCCGTCCAGCGATCCGGCGTTCCTTCCGCGGTGGAGCGGCCCGGGCCCGTCGCTGAACCACCCACGCCGGCGCGGAGCGTGCCCCAGGCGCCCGTCGCCGCCATTCCCGCCGTCTCTGCGGACTGGTCCCAGCCCCCGGCCCCGGGAGCAGGCACCCGCGCCGCCGCGCGGGCCATCCTCGCCACGCCCGAGGCACCGCGCCTGGCGGACCTCGAGCACCAGCTGGACGCGATCCGGCGCATGGTCGGTCAGGTGCTCCAGTGCTCGCGCCACAGCGCGGTGCGCCTGGGGCGCGAGCCCGACGGGCCCGGGGATGGCGCCGGTGGTGGGGGGGTCCCCGCGGGGATGATGTCCGACCCGGTCGCCCGGCACTACCTCCGCCTGCTCGAGTCCGAGGTGGCCGCCGAGATCGCCGACGAGCTGATCGGGCAGGTGCGCGACGAGCTCACGCCCGCCGAGCTGGCCGACGACGACATCGTGCGTCAGACCGTGCTCCGGCGCCTGGCGGCCATGATCCCCGCCGACGGCGCCGATCTACCGGGTGCGCCGGTCGCCCCGGATGGTCGGCCCCTGACCATCGCGCTGGTGGGGCCCACGGGCGTCGGCAAGACCACCACGATCGCCAAGCTCGCCGCCGCCTTCAAGCTCCGGCACGGGCGCCGCGTGGCCCTCATCACCACGGACACCTACCGCATCGCGGCCGTGGACCAGCTCCGGACCTACGCCGAGATCATCGGCCTGCCGCTCAAGGTCGCGCTGACCCCGGCCGAGATGGCCGGCGCGTGCCAGGCGCTCGCGGACCACGATGCCATCCTCATCGACACCGCGGGGCGTTCACCGAGCGACGAGGCCCGCCTCGACGAGCTGCGCCAGTTCATCGCCGCCGCCCGCCCGCACCAGACCCATCTGGTCGTCGCCGGAACCGCGTCGGAGGGCGCCATCCTGGAGGCCGCCCGGCGGTTCGGCTCGCTCCAGCCCAACCGCGTCATCCTCACCAAGCTCGACGAGGCCGTCAACTTCGGCGTCATCGTCGGCGTGGCGCGACGCATCAAGCTCCAGCTCAGCTACGTGACCACAGGGCAGGAAGTCCCCGACCACATCGAGCCCGGCCGTGCCGACCGCCTGGCGCGGCTCATCCTCGAGGGCCCCACCGGTGTGAGGACCCGATGAGCCGCCTCGCCGCACAGGTGCGCGGTCCGGGCCCGCCCGCTCCCGACCAGGCCACGCGTCTCCGCGCGCTCGTGGAGGCCCTGGGCCGGGGCTCGTTGGCGCCCTCCCCGCTCCGGTCCCCCGTCGGGGAGGAGCCGCCGGCGGTCGTCGAGACGGTGCCCGCAGTCGCCCGCGGCCTCGCCACGGTCGCGCCCCCGGCCCGAACCGCCCGGGTGGTCACCGTCTCGTCCGGCAAGGGTGGTGTCGGCAAGACCACGACCTGCGTGAACCTCGCGATCGCGCTCGCCGCCGCGGGCCGGCGTGCCACCCTGTTCGATGCCGATCTCGGCACCGCGGATGCCGATGTGCTCTGCGGGATCTCCCCCCTCCGTCGCCTCGAGCAGCTCCTGCCCGGCGGCGGGCGCCACGACGCCGCCACAGCCCGTGAGATCGCCGTCCCGGCCCCCGGGGGCTTCCGCCTCGTCCCGGGCTCGGTCGGCGTCGCGCACATGGCGGATCTCGGTCCCGCCGAGCGCACCCTGCTCGCCGCGGCCATCGCCGAGCTCGAGCGGGACTCGGACGTGATCCTGGTCGATACCGGAGCCGGAATCGGCGCGCCCGTGCTCGGGCTCGTCCGGCGCGCCGACCTCGCCCTGGTCGTGGTCACTCCGGAGCCGACCTCGATCACCGATGCCTACGCCCTCATCAAGTGTGCGCTAGCGCCCGAGACGCCCCCCGGCTTCTCCGAGGGTCGAGGTTGCGGAGACGCCCCCGGCGGCGCCGGCGCTCGCCTCGCGCTGGTGGTCAACCAGGCCGCCGACCGTCGGGAGGCCGAGGAGGTGCACCGGCGGATCGCGGGGGTCGCCGAACGCTTCCTGGGCCGGCGTGTGCCCCTGCTGGGTTGGATTGCGCAGGATGTGCGGGTGGCGCAGGCCGTACGCCGGCGCGTCCCGCTCCTGATCGACCAGCCGCACGCCGAGGCGGCCCGTCACATCCGTTCCCTGGCCGGCGCGCTGGTTGCGAGGCTGGCCGTCGATGCGGCCCCCGCGCGCCCGACCACGTTGGGCGCGGCGCGCCGTCGGCCGCTCGTGTCGCTGTTCCTGCGCGGCCGTTGAGAGTCCGTTCGGGGCTCGGCCGTCCGCGTTCGGTTTCCGGGGGCAAAGTTTGTCCGGGAGTGCTGGAGTGTCCGAGTTGGGTGCCCGATAGATCGAGGTCCGGTCCTGCGCCCCCCCGGGGCGCTCCGGAGGGAGCACGCGTGACGGGCGGAGTTCCGACGAAGGTCGTGGCGACGGTCTTCGCGTTGGCCGCGTTCGCGGTCGCGGTGATCGCCGGCCTGGCGGCCGGCAACACGTCCTCCCGCATCCTGGGCGTCGCCCTGGCGAGCATGATCGCGTGCCACGTCGTGGGCCTCGTGCTCGGTGCCATCGCCGAGAAGGTCGTGACCGACTACCTCCAGTCGTGCCGCACCGGGACCGCGCCCCGCGATCCGGCCCGGAGCAACCCTGTTCAGTCCGAGAAGATCCCCGTTCCGACCGCCGCGTGACGGGTCGACTTGCGTTCCCGGCGCGTTTCGTATATTTTCCGCGAGCACCCACGGACGGTGTGACAGATCGATGTGTTGGAGGCCCGCCCGGTCCCGGGCGTGCCGCGAGCTCGACACCTGGTCAAGGAGCCGACCATGTCAGCGATCAAGGCCACGAAGATGATGTCCCTTCGCGACACGCGCCGCCACCGGCCCGGTGATTCGCCCCGCCCGCGCACCGCGCTCGACGATCGTCCCATCCAGGACATCTGGCGCGAGTACCAGCGCACCCGCTCCGAGCGCCTGCGCAACTACCTCATGGAGAAGTTCCTGCCGCTCGTCCGCTACAACGCCGAGCGCATCTACACCCGCCTGCCCGATGAGGTGGACATCGACGACCTCATGTCCGCCGGCCTCTTCGGGCTGATGGACGCCATCGACGCCTTCGAGCTCGAGCGCAACGTCAAGTTCGAGACGTACTGTGCCCCGCGCATCCGCGGCGCCATCCTCGACGAGCTCCGCGCCATGGACTGGGTGCCGCGCCTCGTCCGCCATCGCACCGCCAAGGTCGAGCTGGCCCGCCAGGCGATCGAGATCGAGTCCGGACGTCCCGCCACCGACCAGGAGGTGGCCCAGCGCCTCGGCGTCGACCCCGTCGAGTTCGACAAGATCAAGCGCGACTCCTCCGCCGTCGCCACCCACAGCATCACCCGACGCTTCGCCTCGAGCGACGGCACGCGCGAGCTCCGCGAGATCGACGTCGTCCGCGATGATGGCGAGTCCGGGCCCGTCCACGAGATCCAGCGCCGCGACCTCAAGGACCTCATCACCCGCGGCCTCTCCCGCGCCGAGCGCCTCATCGTCGTCCTCTACTACTACGAGGGCATGACCATGAAGGAAATCGGCGCCACCCTCGACCTCTCCGAGTCCCGCGTCAGCCAGATGCACAGCTCCATCCTCGCCCGCCTCAAGGCCCAGATGCAGAACCGCTCGCGCGAGCTCGAGCCCATCCACTGACCTCCGCCCACGGGCACGGGTCCGTTCCATCCATCCGGCCGTGCCGGCCCGGGGGGCCCTACGCTCGTGCCCGGTGCACGAGCCATCCACGCCGACCGTCGAGGCCGCGATCGCCCTCGGCTCCAACCGGTCCCGCCACGGGCTCGATCCCGGCGCGATCCTCCGGGCCGCTATCGCGGCGATCCACCGCCTGCCGCGCACCGGTCCGGGCCCGATCTCGAGCCTCATCCGGACCGCGCCCGTGGGTCCCGTGGACCAGCCCGAGTTCGTCAACGGGGCGATGCTGATCACGACCTCGCTCCCGGCGCGCGAGCTGCTCGCGTCCCTCCTCGCGATCGAGCAGTCATTCGGGCGTGAGCGCGGGCGTGAGCAGCGGTGGGGGCCGCGCACCCTCGATCTCGACCTGCTCCTCTACGGCGAGGACGTCATCGACGAGCCCGGCCTCCGGGTTCCCCACCCGCGGATGCACGAGCGCGCGTTCGTCCTCGTCCCCCTGGCCGAGATCGCCCCGGACCGGATCGTCCCGGGAACGGGGCGGACCGTGCGTCAACTGCGCGAGTCTCTCGGCCACCCGGCCTGAACCGCGGACCACCGGGGCGGTACCATCCCCCGATGTCACCGCTCCTCGCGGCCGTCGCCGTCCTGCTCGCCCGGTCCGCTTCCGCGACGCAGCCCGAGCCCCCGGCGGCCCCGCCCGCGCAGGCGGTCCACGTCGACCCGGCCATCGTGCTGGCCGATGCGCGCGCGGCGTACCGCGCCCTGCCGATCGCCGAGCAGATCACGGTCACCCTCCGCCGGCCCGAGGGTCGGCCCCTCTCCGAGCGGTTGGTGCTTCGCCTGGATCCCGGCCCCATCGGCGCCCCGGCGCACCCCGCGCGCGTGCACCTCGACTTCGGCGCGCTGCAGGCGTACTTCGCGCAGGGGCGCATGGTCGCGGTCCACCAGGTCGCCCCCGACACGTGCCTGGTCCGTGAGTACCCCGAGCCGCTCACGCCCGCACTCCTGGGCTCGTTGCTCCCGCCGATCCCCTTGCCGCAGCTCGCGGTCTCGGGCGAT
>CAYWOF010000134.1:0-238 GCA_964459825.1 uncultured Phycisphaeraceae bacterium
GAGGGCAGCCCGGAGATCGCCCCACGCACGGCCACCACCCCGATCCCCACCGCCAGCGCCAGGCCGACCAGTCCGCTCGTCGCGCCGATGTGCAGGGGCGCGGAGTGGGCGTGCGCGTGGATGCGGCGCGTCGCGGGGTCGATGCCCTGCGCGCCGAGGTGGGCGCGGACCCACGACTCGTACCCGCCCGCGCCGACGCCGCCGATCGGATGCTCGCGCAGCGCCTCGATCGCCCACC
>CAYWOF010000134.1:248-8371 GCA_964459825.1 uncultured Phycisphaeraceae bacterium
CATCGCTTCCTTCAGGACTCGCGGCGAATGACCATCGCGGTCGTCACGCCGCCGCCGCCGCAGATCCCGGCGATGCCCAGTTCCTTGTCGTGCCGGCGCAGAATCGACGACAACGTGATGAGCAGGCGCGCGCCGGTGTCGGAATCGAAGCGACGCCGCACGATCGCGCCGGTGAGCTCCTCGCGCGCGGCGGTGAACCGGTTCGCGATCGGCCGGCCCGCCAGAAGGGCCACGAGCCCCCCCATCGCGACGAGCACCAGCAGCCCGAGCAGGGCCGGGCGCACGAGCCGGCGCCGGGGTCGGACACGCCACGCCGCGACCCCCGCCACCAGCACGCCCAGGGCCAGGGCCGCGATCCACGCCCCGCGCGTGCCCGTGGCCGCGATGCCCACACCGGTCGCGATGGATCCCCCCACGGCGAGGGCACGCGCACGCCCGCGGCCCATGAGCGCCGGGGCCAGGTGCAATCCGAGGGCGGCCACCAGCACGGAGCCGCCCACCACGGGGTCCCACCAGCCGGAGATGCGGTCGGGCTGGCGAGACCAGGGGAGCCACGCCGCGCCCAGAGACTGCTCGACGGCCTGGAGCGCCTGGGACAGATTCCCCAGGAGGCATCCGATCGCGAACGCGCCGATGAACCACGCGCGCCGATCGATGACGGGCCAGAGGGCCCACGCCAGGACCAGGAAGCGGAGGGCTCCGAGCTCGGCACGACCCTGCGCGGGATCGGGCGACCAGGCGAGCGTGAGCAGCTGCCACCCGATCCAGGCGAGGCAGAGCAGCAGCGCCGGCTGGAGCACGACGCCGAGCCAGGTCTGGTAGGTGTTCCCCACCCGGATGAAGGAGTACGTGAACACGGGCAGCACGAGCCATTCGGCGATGCTCGTCGGACCGGCCACGCCCACGCTCGCGACGACCCCGAGGATCACGTGGAGCCGGTGGCCCAGGGAATCGCGCCGGAACTGGCGCGCGAAATCGGCCTGGGCCAGGGCCGCGTCGGGCACGGGTATGAAGTCGCGCCAGTCGATCATCCCGACGACCCAGGCATCCGCGCACACCCCCGGAGCATCCGCTCGATAGGGAAACGGTCGGGGGTCCGCGAGCGATGGAAATCGCACCCCGCGCTCAACGAATCAGGTACAACTGTCGTAAGGTATATGGAAAGGGCGCCCCGTGCGCCCGCGGGGCTGGGTGCGCCGACCGGCGCCAGCGAGGTCCGACGATGAACGAGATCCAACGTGTGCTGCGAGTCGCTTCGCTGCGGCTCTTCGCCAACGGCCTGGTTCGCTCACTCATCGTGGCGTTCTCCGCGGCCGTGGCGGTGCTGATGGGGGCGCTGATCGTCCAGCGCGTCTTCGGGCTGTCCGTCTCGTGGGGGGACTGGGGACGGCTCGCCGGGGCGTTGGCGGGCGCGGCGGTGCTGGGCGGGCTGGCGTGGAGCCTCGCGGTCCGGGCGCGCGGCGTGCGGGTGGCGCGCGAGGTGGACGAGCGGGCGGACCTGCGCGAGTCGCTGAGCACGGCGGTGTGCTTCGCCGCGAGCGAGGACCCGTGGGCCCGCGCCGTGGTCGAGACGGCGCGCGACCGGGCCACGCGCGTCGATATCCGCCGGACGATCCCGATCGAGGCGCCTCGCTTCTGGCCGGTGCCGCCGGCGCTGGCCCTGGCGCTGGCCATCATCTACTGGTCGTTCCCGCCGCTGGACATCTTCGGGCACGAGAAGGAGCGTCGTCAGGCCCGGGAGGAGGCGCGTCAGGTCGAGCAGGTCAGCGCCGAGGTCAAGAAGGCCGACGAGCAGCTGCGCGAGGCGCTGCAGCGGGCCAGGGTGGACCTGGGCGATGAGGGGGCCGAGGAGAACGCGGAGGGCGCGACGCCCGAGCCCCGGAACGCGGACGACATCCGGCGGGCCGCGGTGCGCAAGCTCACCAGCACGCAGGAGAAGCTCGGCGAGCTCAAGTCGGGCGAACGGGCGCAGAAGATGGACGCCCTGAGGGAGGCCCTCCGCCAGCTCAAGCAGCCGGGGCCGGGCCCCATGGACGAGATGTTCAGGTCGCTGGCCAAGGGCGACTTCAAGGGTGCGCAGCAGCAGCTCGACGAGCTCTCCAGGAAGCTCGGCGACTCCTCGCTAAGCCCGGATCAGAAGCAGCAGCTCCAGAAGCAGATGGAGAAGCTGGCCCAGCAGATGGACAAGCTGGCGCAGGACCGCTCGGCGCTGGAGCGCAAGCTGGAGCAGGCCGGCCTGAACAAGGACGAGGCGAAGAAGCTCGCGATGAGCCCCGAGGCGCTCAAGCAGGCGCTCGAGAACGCCAAGAACCTGAGCGAGGAGCAGAAGAAGCAGCTCATGCAGGCGGCCAAGGCGATGCAGTCGGCCTGCCAGTCGTGCGAGGGGATGTCGGGCGCGCTGGGCCAGATGGCCAAGGGCATGGGCGAGTCGGGCATGAACGCCGAGGGCATGCAGGGCATGGAGGGGATGGCCGACATGCTCTCGGGCCTGGAGATGGCCCAGGCGGAGATGGAGGGCCTCGAGGCCGCCATCAAGCTGACCAAGGTGCAGCTCGCCGGCCTGTGCGACGGCATGTGCGAGGGGGAAGGCGAGGGCGAGCCCGGCGACGAGGCGAGGATCGGGCCGTGGCGCCCGGGGGACTCGCGGCGCGCCGGCGTGGGCTCGGGCGGGCCGGGGCGCGGCAACGGGCCGAGCACCGACGCCGTGGACTCGGACGTGACAATCGACAAGGTCAAGAGCCCGACGAAGCTCGGCAACGGCCCCATCATCGGCAGCCGGCTGGTCTACGGGGACCAGGTGCGCGGCGAGTCGGTGGCGGAGATCACGGCGGCGGTGGAGGCCGCGGGGCGGGCCGCGACCGAGGCGGTCGAGACGATGCAGGTGCCGCGGGAGTTCCAGGGCGCCGTGCAGTCGTACTTCGGGAACCTGCCGGCGCGGATCAAGGCCACGCGCGGGCTGACCGATGCGCCGGCGCCGGCGCCGGCTCCCTCCGAGCCCGCTCCGGGCGACAAGTGACCCTCACGCGTCGATCGTTCACGCGCCTGGCGCTGGCCCTGGCGTGCGCCGTGGGCGCGGGGTGCTCGCGCGCCGGCTCGACCGAAGCGCCCGAGGTCGTGCTGTACACCAGCGCCGATGACTACCTCGTGCGCGAGGTGGTGGCGAGGTTCGAGGCGGAGACGGGCATCCGGGTGCGCGTGGCGGGGGACACGGAGGCGACGAAGACCACGGGCCTGGTGCAGCGGGTGATCGCGGAGCAGGGACGCCCGGGCGCCGACGTGTGGTGGTCGAGCGAGGCGCTGGGGACGCTGCGCCTGCGCGAGGAGGGGCTGCTGGAGCCGCTCGAACCCGGGTGGGTTCCGCCGGACTGGCCCGCGGGGCTCGCGGCGCCGGACCGCACGTGGGCGGGGTTCGCGCTGCGGGCGCGCGTGATCGCGGTCAGCACCGATCGCGTGGCCGACGCCGATCGGCCGGCGACGCTGGACGACCTGGCGGATCCGCGTTTCCGCGGGCGGATCGGGATGGCGCGCCCGGAGTTCGGGACGACCCGCGGGCACGTGGCGGCGCTGGTGGCGTACCGGGGTGAGGAGGCCTTCGGCTCGTGGCTCGCGGCCCTCAAGGCCAACGGACTTCGGCTCTACGACAGCAACTCGGCGATCGTCCGCGCCATCGCGCAGGGAGAGATCGATGTGGGGCTGACGGACACGGACGATGTGTGGGCGGCGCAGCGCGAGGGATGGAAGGTCGGGGCGGTGTTCGAAACGCCCGCCAGGGGCGGAATGGGGCCGCTGGGCTGGGACCGGGGCGCGATCCTGATCCCGAACACGATCGCGCGGGTGCGTGCCGGCCCGAACCCCGGTCCCGCGCAGCGCCTGATCGCGTACCTCCTCAGCGCCGAGGTGGAGCGCCTGCTCGCCGCGAGCGACTCGCACAACATCCCGGTGCGCGCCGAACCGGGCGGCGTGTTCGCTCCGTTCGCTCCGCCGCCGGGCTCGACCGTCGGGGTGGACTGGGAGAAGGTGCACCGGGCCGTACCCGCGGCCCTGCGAATCTGCGGAGACGTCCTGGGCGCCTGACCGACAGGGTGGGGCGACCGGCGGCGCTACACGCCCACTTCTTCGGGCGCGGGTTCGGGCGAGCCCGGCGCATCGGGGGCGGTGCTCCCCGCGCCCCCCAGGTCCGCGATGGTCGGCGCCTCGGCCAGGGCCTTGCCCTTGGGATCGGTCAGGGGCTTGCCATCCATCGTGCGGATGATCGGAACGGGGTGGGCGCGCTCGTGCTCGGCGAGGCGGCGTTCGAGGTCGGCCCGCTGGGCCTCGGGCAGCTCGGCCCACTTGCCGCGCCCGCGGCACTTGGGGAAGCGCGAGCAGCCGAGCCAGGGCCCGCGCACGCCGCCGCGGAGGTTCAGGGGCGCCTCGCAGACGGGACAGGGCAGGTCGGTCACCAGGGGCGGCGGCGATGGAGCGACGACCTTGCCCTTCTTGTCGAGGTTCAGGATGACGCCGATCGAGGTGTCCTCGCCCTTCTCGAGGGCCGTGGCGAGGAAGGGCCCGAAGCGCCCCGTCTTGTGGACCATCGCGCGCCCGGTCTTGGGGCAGCGGACGTTGACGGTCTCCTGCTGGCGCGGGCGACCCTGCCGATCGACGGGTGCGGCGTAGGTGCACTTGGGGTACTTCGAGCAGCTCAGGAAGCGCCCGTTCTTGCCGAAGCGGTAGACCAGGTCCGCCCCGCACTTCTCGCACCGGAACTCCTTCGGCGCCGGGGTGACCTCGGCCTTGGCGTGCGAGAGCGTCTCGAGGGCGTGCTCGAGGTCGGCCTTGAACGGGCCGTAGAAGCGGTCGAGCATCTCGATCCAGTCGATGTGCTCCTCCTCGACCTTGTCCAGCTCCGACTCCATCTGGCGGGTGTAGCCGACGTCGAGGATCTTGGGGAAGGCCTCGATGAGCTTGTCGGTGACGACCTCGCCCAGGTCGGTGGCGTAGAAGCGGCGCTGCATCTGCTCGACGTACTTGCGGTCCTGGATGACCTGGATGATCGAGGCGTAGGTGCTGGGACGGCCGATGCCCTCGGACTCGAGGGTCTTGATCAGGGACGCCTCGGAGTAGCGCGGCGGCGGGGCGGTGAACCTCTGCTGGGCCTGCACGTCGAACGGGTGGAGGGAGCGGCCCTCCTCGAGGCGGGGCAGGTTCTGCTCGTCGCCCCCCCCCGGCACGCCCACGACGCGGTAGAAGCCGTCGAAGACCAGCACACGCCCGGTGGCGCGGAAGGTGAGCTTTCTTCCCACGCCGCCCTCGAGCATCACGGCGGTGGCGTCCCACTGGGCGGGCGTCATCTGGCAGGCGACGAAGCGCTCCCAGACAAGGCTGTAGAGGCGGAACTGGTCGGGGGTGAGGGCGCTGCGCACGCGGCCCGGCGGGTAGTCGAGGGAGGTGGGGCGGATGGCCTCGTGGGCCTCCTGGGCCGCCTTGTTCGAGGAGGAGAAGAAGTTGGGCTTCTCGGGGAGGTACTTGTCGCCGAACGTGCGGGCGATGTAGTCGCGGGCCATGGCGAGGGCCTCGCCGGAGATGTGCGTCGAGTCGGTCCGCATGTAGGTGATCAGGCCGACGGGCCCCTCGCCGGGGATCTCCACGCCCTCGTAGAGCTGCTGGGCGGCGCGCATGGTCCGCTGGGCGCCGAAGCCCAGGCGGCCGGAGGCGGCCTGCTGGAGCGTGCTGGTGATGAACGGCCCCGGCGGGCGGCTGGACGTCCGCTTGGTCTCGATGGATCGGACGCGGTACGCGACCCCCGGGTCGACGACCCCGGCGACGGTGCGGCGCCAGCGGGCGGGCCCCTTGGCCTCGGGGTCCTCGGTCACGCCCGTCCGGATGTCGCGCAGGCCGGCGGCCTTCGCCACCTCCGCGACGCGGGCGGTGAGATCCTCGGGCTTGAGCTCGCCGTTGGCGCGGGGGTCGCGCGGGGCGGCGCGAAGCTCGAACCGGGCGCCGTCCACCTCGACCAGCTCGGCGCGGATCGCGCCCGACTCGGCCAGCCAGCCGTTCTGGACCTTGACCGTGGGCCCGTTGCCCTTCTCGTCGCGCCCGGCCAGCAGGGCGCGCCAGGCGGGCTGGAGGCGGCGCGCGCCCGCCTCATCGAGGGCGAAGAACCCCTCGACGGCCCAGTACTCCTCCGGCGTGAAGGCCCGGATCTCGCGCTCACGCTCGACGATCAGGCGCACGGCGACGGACTGCACACGCCCGGCCGAGAGGCCGCGGGCGACCTTCTTCCACAGCAGGGGCGAGACCTGGTAGCCCACGATGCGATCGAGGATGCGCCGCGCCTGCTGGGCGTTGACGCGGTCCTCATCGATCGCGTGCGGCGTGCGGAAGGCGCGCTCGATCTCCCCCTTGGTGATGGCCGGGAAGATCACGCGCTTGGCCGCGCTCGACGAGATCCCCAGCTCCTGGGCGATGTGCCAGGCGATGGCCTCTCCCTCGCGGTCGAGGTCCGTGGCGAACCAGACCTCGCGCCCGGTGGATTGCGATTCCCGGGCCGCCGCCTTGAGCTCGCGGATCACGTGCTCCTTGCCGGGCAGGATCTCGTACGTCGGGGCGTAGCGATGCTTGAGGTCCACACCGGGGACGGGGGACTTGTCGCCCTTGGGGTTCTTGCTGGGCAGGTCGCGCACGTGCCCGACGCTGGCGAGAACGAGGTAGTCGGAGCCCAGGTACTTGTTGATCGTGCGGGCCTTGGAGGGGGACTCGACGATGACGAGGTGCTTGCCCCGGGCGGCGCCCGGCTTGTAGGCCGAGTGGCGCGGTCCGCCGCGCCCGCCCCGCCCGCGCCGGGGTGCCCCGCGGTCCGAAGGGGCCCCGCCCGCCCCCCGTGGGGCCTTCGGTGGCTGGCCTGTCCGCGTGCCGGTCTTCCGTGCCATGCGCTCCATCACCCCCGTGCTGTCGCCACCGGGCTCCATGCCCCCGTTGTCGGCCGCTCACCGGGCTCACCTTCGCGGATTCCCGGACTTGGTTCCCCGGACGAAAGGGCGATGGGGCGCTATTGTCAAGCGCCATATCCTAACAAACTCCGTTCGGTTGCTGCCTTGGCGGCACGGATTCGCCCGTCGGCCAGTCAGGCCGGGCCGCGCGCGTTCAACACCGAATCCACCAGCGACTGGCAGGCCTCGGTCGTCGGGTCCAGCCAGACGGCTCCCGGCGTCGCCCGCAGCCGGCGCAGCCACGTCCGCTGATTCTTCGCGAAGCGGCGCGTCTCCACCTTGATCCGCTCCACCGCCTCGTCCAGCGTGCACCGGCCCTCCAGATGCTCGATGAGCTGCTTGTAGCCGAGGGCCTCGCGTGCCTGCGGCCCCAGCCGGCGGGCCCCCCAGAGCGCTCGAACTTCCTCCAGCAGGCCTCGCTCCATCATCGATCGCACCCGCGCGTTGATCCGGCGGTTGAGGGCCTCGACCGGCCATTCGAGCCCGACGAGGAGGAGATCGTCGCGTGGGGCACGGTCCCACTGGATCTGGGCGCGGCTGATGGGCGCTCCGGTCTGGTGGAAGACCTCGAGGGCGCGGATCGTGCGGCGTTCATCGTTGGGGTGGATGCGCCGGGCGGCTTCGGGGTCCACACGCTCGAGCTCGGCGCGCAGGGCCGGCAGGCCGCGGGCTCGGAGTGCCTCGCGCAGCGCCGGATCGGGCTCGGGGCCCTCGAAGAGCCCGTCGAGCAGGGCCTTGATGTAGAGGTGGGTTCCGCCCACGACGATGGGCACGTGCCCGCGGGCGCGGACATCGGCGATGGTCCGCTCCGCCAGAGCACGCCACTGTGCCACGGTGAATCGCTCGGTCGGTTCGGCGATGTCGATGAGGTGGTGGGCGATGGCGCGGCGCTCGGCGAGGGTTGGCTTGGCCGTGCCGATGTCCATGCCGTGGTAGACGTGGAAGGCGTCGGCGGCGATGATCTCCGCCGCGCCGGGGCCCCCCAGGCGCATCGCCACCTCGACGGCGAGCTCGGACTTGCCGCCGGCGGTGGGGCCGATGATGACGGGGGCGCGCGGCACGGAACTCAAAGCCTACGCGGAGCATTCCGGAGCGAACACCACCCTGACGTTTGTTGCCTGGGAGGCCGGGTCGTCGCAGCAATCTCCGGGCGCT
>CAYWOF010000135.1:0-8369 GCA_964459825.1 uncultured Phycisphaeraceae bacterium
GCCCGCCGCCCGGGCCGCCACCGCCCCCGGGCGGTTGGGCCGCCGGCTGCGCCAGGCCCGCGCCGGTCGTCTCGTGATCGTGCGCCAGCGCCTCCCCGTCCGGCGCCTCCCCGTGCACGGGCCCCTGGCCCTCGATGGAGCGGACCGCCACCGGCTTGGGCGCGCCCTCGGGTTCGGCCGGCTTGGCCTCGCCGCCCTCGGGCGGTCTCTCCTCCTTCTTCTCCTCTCTCTTGACCAGGTCAGGGCGCACCCAGACCGGAGTCGAGAACGAGTAGAGCCCCTGGACGGTGTAGGTCCAGCCGTGGAACGAGCCCTGGGGATCGATCGCGCCCGCCCCGGTCATTCCCGTGATCTCCTTGAACGCCCTCGAGGCGTCCTCGTACCACGGCTTGTCCCCATCGGCGATCCCGATGGGCACGCCCGAGCGGTCGTTCTTCCCCGTCGCCGGCACGTTCACCAGGGTGTCGTGAGGCCCGTACACCAGCACCGCCTCGATGTTGTCGCGCTGCGCCATCCACTCCACGAGCGCCAGCGACTCGGGTTCCGAGAGGGGGTAGGGCCCCGCACCATCCTCGAGCTCGGGCCACAGATAGGGGAAGTTCCTGTCGAGGGCCACCCCGCCGCCGGCCGACCCGCCCGCCCCATCCTCGTTGAACCGGCCATCCCCGTCGTTGTCGATGCCCTCGATCAGCAGGGCCTGGGGCGCGCGCTCGCCCTTGCCGGGATCGGCCCGCTTGAGAAGGCGGCTCTCGCCCGGATCGACCATGTACTCCGCCACAAGGCCCGAACCCGGCGCCGGGTCGGCGATCCGCATCGTCGTGATGATGCCGTCGCCGTTCAAGTCGTCCGGACCATCCTCGCCGATGCGCCCGTCCCGGTCGGCATCGACCGGGGCGAAGGTGCGGGCATACTCCATCCGCACTCCGGCGCCCTCGTGGTAGGCCAGCGTGTCGGGATTGAGACACGGCACGATGTAGACGCTGAACTTCCCGAGCAAGTCCGCGTGCTCCGCGGCCAGGCGCTCGGCCACGCCCAGCGCCGCCTCAACTCCCACGCGGTGCTGACCGTCAAGCCCCGCGACGATCAGCAGCGCGGGGCGATCGCCCACCGCCACGCTCCCCCCCCCGCGGTCGGCCAGAAAAACCACCGGGATCGCCCGTCCCTGGCGGCTCATCCCCAGGCGCGAGACCTCCACCAGATTGGGGTGACCCGCGGCCAGGGCCTGCAACCGCTCCCCGATGTTCGGCCCTGCGCTCCCCAGCGCCGGCGAGCCCGCCAGAAGCGCCAGGAACAGCCCCATCGACGTCCGCGTTCGTGCCAGGTTCATGCTGCTTCGGTCCCTCGGATCGGCCCCGGTCTCCGGGGACGGTCGGTCTGTCCGCGAGTGCGGAGCATACCGGGTTCGGGCCGAGCCGGTTACACTTGGCCGGGCCGACCCAGCCCTCGACCGGAGTCCACCATGAGCACCTCCACGTTCCCTGCGTTCTCTCTCGCCGCGATCGGCGGCCTGGCCATCGGCCTGGCGACCTTCGCCCAGCCTCCGGCCCCCGCACCCGCCGCCAGCCCCTCCGAGCCCCAGCGCGCGGCCCAGGCGCCGCGCCCGAGCATCTACGACGAGAAGGCGGATGCGAAGCAGCAGATCGCAGAGGCCCTCCGGAAGGCCAGGCGGGAGAATCGCCGCGTCCTCATCCAGTGGGGCGCGAACTGGTGCGGCTGGTGCCATCTCCTTCACACCAAGTTCAAGCAGGACCGGGCCATCGCCAGGGAGCTCATGTACGAGTACGACGTCGTGCTCGTGGACATCGGCAAGTGGGACAAGCACATGGACCTGGCCGAGTCCTACGGCGCCGACCTCAAGGGCACCGGCGTCCCGTACCTGACCATCCTCGGCGCCGACGGCCAGGTGCTCGCCAACCAGGAGACGAGCTCGCTGGAAGGCCCGGACGCCGAGGGCAAGCCCGGCCACGACTCCACGAAGATCATGGCGCTCCTCACCAAGCACCAGGCGCCCCACCTGCAGGCCGAGGCGGTCCTCGCCGCCGGCCTGAGCGAGGCGCAATCCACCAACCGCAACACCTTCCTCCACTTCGGCGCGCCCTGGTGCGGCTGGTGCCATCGCCTCGAGGACTGGATGGCCCTGCCGGACATCGCCCAGCTCCTGGCCAAGGACTTCGTCGACCTCAAGATCGATGAGGACCGCATGCTCGGCGCCAAGGCCGTCGAGGCGCGGTTCCGGGGCGAGGACGCCGGCGGCGGCATCCCGTGGTTCGTGTTCCTCGACCATGCCGGCAAGCCCATCGCCACCAGCGATGGCCCCGAGGGGAACACGGGCTTCCCCTACCAGGATGCCGAGATCGCGCACTTCGTGACCATGCTCAAGAAGGCGGCCAGGAGCCTGACGCCCGTGGATATCGAGTTCATGCGCCGGTCGCTCGTGGACAACCGCGAGCGCATCGAGGCCGCCAACCGCTCCGCCGCCCCTCAGGGTGGCTGAGCGGCACGGGGCGCGGTGCGCCCCGCCGGTTTTCGGCATCCAAGCTGGCCTGGATGGCTCCCGCCCTCAAGGGACCGAAGGTGATCGTCGATCCACAGAGGCCGACGCGCGAAAGCGCGGGCGGCGCCGAGCCGAACGGTCCGAGCCAGAACGTGCCACCCCGCGCGCCACTGGTCCGGCGCTCCGTAGTCCGATAAGATCTGGGCGACGGGGCGGTGGGTTGTGACAATCGGGAAGCACAGGTCCCTTGGAGTTCCTTCGGGGTGGGGACCGGCGTGCCGCGCTGGAACGGTCCGGCCGGCGGAAACGCAAGGACAGGAACGGAGAGGACCCCATGCGCGCGATCATCAAGCCCTCCTTGGCGCCACACCTTCACCTCGATGTGACCCACGCGCTCACCGCCACGATCGCCGGCGAGATCGCCCGGGCCGTCGGCGGCAACGACGTCGTCAACTGGCTGGAGGCCGAGCGGATTCTGCAGGGCCTGCTGTCGGGCGGCTCCGTCGAATCGGGCGCCGCGCTCGAGCCCCAGGCGTCCGTGACGCCCGGCCGGGCCGAGCCCAAGACCATCACCCGGCGCGGACGGGCCCAGGTCCGCTACCTCGAGCCCGTCGAGCACGTCTGACTCAGGTCGGCACGCCCAGACGCACCGGCTGGGGTCGCGGCACGTAGCTGGGTTCGATGGCGATCCCGAGGGGCGCCCGCTTGCCCCCCTGCGGGGGCAGCCCGTCCCGATCGACAATCCGCTGGATCGCCATCACGCCCTCGATGAGCATCTCGGGGCGCGGGGGGCAACCGGGGATGTACACATCCACGGGGATGAACTGGTCGATTCCCTGGACCACGGCGTAGGTGTCGAACACGCCGCCCGTCGAGGCGCACGCGCCCATCGAGATCACCCACTTGGGCTCCGCCATCTGCTGGTAGACGCGCTGCAGGACGGGCATCATCTTGGTGGACACGCGTCCCGCCACGATGCACAGGTCCGCCTGGCGCGGGCTGAAGCGCATCGCCTCGGCCCCGAAGCGCGCGATGTCGTAGCGGCTGCACGCCGTGGCCATCAGCTCGATCCCGCAGCAGGCCGTCGCGAACGGGAGCGGCCAGAGCGACGAACGCCGGGCCCAGTTCACCACGCGCCGCAGCTGGGTCGTGAGGATCGTGTCAACGGGAAGTGCGGCTTCGATGCCCATGCGCGGATTGTAAGCCGTCGGCGTCGGGGCGGGCGGACGGACGCCGGGCCCCGCGCCCCGCACGCTAACACCCATCCGGTCCGGCGCGTCCTCAGGTACGGACCGGCGCAAGGCCGATTCCGCAAAGGAGAACGAACCATGGCACGCAGGGCGATCCTCACCGCAGTGGCGGCTACCTTGTCGGCGACCGGCCTCGGGCTGGTGGCCGTCGTCGAGACGCGCGCGGGCCTTTTGCCGGCGCCGGCCCGGACCCCGGCGATGGGCCCGCCCATCATGTGCTTCCCCATCGACATCGGCGACGCGAAGTCGCTGCCCTGGGGAGCGTCGGGGGACGCCTTCTCGACCAGGGGCGGCTACAGCAAGGCCAGCCTCGTGCAGGACACCCTCACGCTGCTCAAGACCGCCGAATCGCCGCTCACCCGGATGGAGACCCTCCGGCGGGCCGTCGCGTACATCGACCGCGACAAGGCCATGGCCACCGAGCTGCTCGCCAAGCTCGCCTGGATCGCGCTCGACGCCGAGGCCGGCGGCGAGAGCCCGTGGCGCGCCACGGCCTGGCTCGACGCGGGATTCCTGGCCGTGTGCCTCGATGAGATGAGCGTCCCCATCGGCTGGGAGCCGGGCGTCAGCGACGGCGTGACGGGCTACGCCTGGCTCAAGAAGGCCATCGCGTACGCGCCCGACAACGCGGTGTTCCAGTATGCCGCGGCGCTCGCCGTTCACCCCGCCCGGTCCAAGGGCACGCAGGAGACCTACCGATCTCACCTCGACCGGGCCCGCGCCGGCGCCCCGAAGGGCTCGCTCCTGGCCGCCAACATCGAGCGCCACGAGCGCACGTGGGGCGCCGAGCGATAGCCCGCCCGCGGCCGCCGAGCCGGATCGGTCCGGGGCTAAGCTTGAGCCCCGGACCGTTTCTCGCCTGGAGCCCGCGTTGAGCGCACCCCCGGCCCTGTTGATCGAGGACCTCCGGTTCCGGTACGCGGACGAGGGTCCGTGGGTCGTGGATGTGGCCTCCCTGGCGCTGGACCGGGGGGAACAGATGCTCCTCACCGGCGGCTCGGGCCAGGGCAAGAGCACGCTCCTCCAGCTCATCACCGGGCTCCTCGAGCCCGCCACCGGGCGCATCGCCGTCGCGGGGCAGGATGTCCACGCCCTGCGGGCCGGGCGCCGCGACCGGTGGCGCGGGCGCCACATCGGCATGATCTTCCAGACCTTCAACCTGCTCCACGGCTTCAGCGCGCTCGAGAACGTCCTGGTCGCGCTCATGTTCAGCACGATCCCCCGGCCGGAGCACGCCCGCCGGGCGCGCGAGCTGCTCGCCGGCCTCGGCATCGACACCCCCGACGCCCTCGCCGACGACCTGAGCGTCGGCCAGCAGCAGAGGGTCGCCGTGGCCCGCGCCGTCGCCTGCGGTCCGAACCTGGTCCTGGCCGACGAACCGACGGCGAGCCTCGATCCCGACAACGCCGGGGCCGCCATGGACCTCATCCAGGAGACGTGCCGCGCCCGCGGGGCCGCCCTGCTCTGCACCAGCCACGATCCGGCCATGGCCCCCCGATTTCCGCGCCGCGCGAACCTCCGGGAACTGGCCGGCCCGGTACCCGAGGGGGCGTCCGGAGGACCAGGGGCCCGCGCGTGGCCATGACCGATCTGACCATCGTTCGGCGCAGCCTCAGCGCACGGCGCTTCTCGACGGCGACCACCGCCCTCACCGTCGCCGTCGCGGTCGCCCTCATGCTCGTCCTGCTCTCGATGCGCGATTCCGGGCGAAGGGCCTTCGAGCGCGGCAGCGGGAACATGCACCTCCTGGTCAGCGCCGACCTGTCGCCCCTGGTCTCGGTTCTCAACGGCGTCTTCTACGCCCGGGCCCCCGCCCGTGCCCTGAGCTGGGTCCAGTTCCAGCGTCTGGCCGCGGACCCGCGCCTGGCGTACGCCATTCCCGTCCAGCAGGGAGACAGCTATCGCGGCTTCCCGGTGACGGGGACCACGCGCGACTTCTTCGAGAAGTTCAGCCCCGATCCGGCGTTCGATCCCACCCCCGCCCCTCGCACATCCGGGATGAGCCCCGCCTGGCCCATCGCCGACGGCCGCGTCTTCGCCCGGCCGTTCGAGATCGTCGCCGGCTACCGGGCCTGGCGCGAGGCCGGCCTCAAGGTCGGCGACCACATCCACCTCAGCCACGGCGTCTCGGGCGCGGCGGCGGAGCACGTGCACGAGGGCCAGGAGTTCCGGGTCGTCGGCCTGCTCGGCCCCACCGGCACCCCGCACGATCGCGCCCTCTTCACCGATCTCGAGAGCGCCTGGATCGTCCACGCGATGGAAGCGCGCGAGCGCGCCGAGCAGGCGGAAACGGGACGGGGCGCGCCGGCCGCGGACGCGCCCGCCGGCGACCGCGAGGCACACGACGAACACCCCGCCCTCCTCCCCGAGGACCTCACCGATCAGGAGCGGCTCATCACCGGTGTCTACATGCGCGGCGTCACGCGCGAGGGCCGGGCCGCCTCCGCCGTCGTCCCCTCTCTCGCCGCCGAGCTCCGGCGCGACCCTCGCCTCACCGTCGCCGTGCCGAGCGACGAGGTCGCACGGCTCTTCCGCATCGTGGGCCAGATCGACCGCATCCTCGTCGCCATGGCGGGCGTGGTCCTGGTCTCGAGCGGCATCTCGATCATGCTCGCCCTGTACAACTCCATGGAGCAGCGCCGGCGTCAGGTCGCCGTCCTGCGCGTCCTGGGATGCAGCGCCGCCCGCATCGTGCGCCTCGTCCTGCTGGAGGCGGCGGCCATCGGGGCCATGGGGGGCCTCGGAGGGTTGGCCCTGGCCCTCGCCGGGGCCCACCTCGTGGCCGCGGCCCTGCGCCAGCGCCTGGGGCTGGTCGTGGACCCCGACCTGCCCGGCGCCGTCATCACGGGCGTCGTCGCCGGCGCGATGGCCCTGGGCGCCATCGCCGGGATTGTTCCCGCCGCGCTCGCCTACCGCACCCCCGTGGCGAAGAATCTGCGCCCCATGGGCTGAGTCGCGGCGGCCAGGGCGGCGGAGGATCCCATGCGGACTCGTGTGGTGCTCGGTCTCATCGTGGCGTGCTTGCTGGCGCCGGTGCGCCCGGCCGTGGCGCAGCTCACGCCCGGCTCCATCTTCACCGGCACGGTGGACCTGTACTCACCCGCCGTCGCGCGCGTGCGCGCCGAGCCCGGCGATGGCGCGCCCGCACGGACCGGCCCGGGCTTCTTCGTCGGCCCCGGCCGGCTCATCACCCTCCGCTCCCTCCTCCGCGGCGCGAGCCGGGCGGCCGTGACCCTCGACGCGGGGCAGGAGCTGCCCGTCGACCGGGTCATCGCGGACGACGAAAAGGCCGGCCTCGTCGTCGTCCGCGTCGAGGTTCCCGCGGCCCTCCGGCGCGGGCTGGCGATCGCCCGCATCGATCCCGTCTTCGGCGAGGATGCCCTGATCATCGGGGCGCCGTCCGCGCCGGGCACCACGCCGGTGCGCCACGACACCGCCGACGGCGCCGTCGCCGCCCGCGTCGATGCCGACGGCGTGCCCCTGGCTCGGCTGCGCGCCACGGTCCCCGCCACGCTCGCCGGCGCCCCGGTCCTCAACGTCATGGGACAGGTGATCGGCGCCGCGACCGAGAGAACCGACGAGAAGACCGGCGAACGCCTCGCCGTCCTGGCCTCGCGACTCCTCGACCTCCACGATGCCCCGGGTCTGACGCTCGCCGAGTGGTCGGCCGGGGGGTCCATCGAGTCCACCCGCGTGGCCGCGAACGCCGCCGCGGCCGCCCGCCGGACCGGTGAACGCCCCGAGGGTGTCCCGCCCCCGCCCGAGTCCCTGCGCACGCTCCCGATCATCCCGTCCAGCATCACCCGGGACGCCGAGGGCACGCTGGTCTACGACGGCCGCTTCCCCATCCGGGGCCGGGGCACGCCCGAGGACCCCTACCTGGTCTCGTGGGACCTGCTCGTCTCCGCGAATGAGGAGTACGAGCCTCGCCAGGAGAAGGCGGCGATCGCGGAGCGGCTGGCCCTGCTCGACGGGCGCCAGGTTCGCATCGTCGGCAACATCGCATTCCCCCTCATGATGGAGCAGGCGACCGAGCTGCTCGTCATGATGAACCCCTGGGACGGTTGTTGCATCGGGATCCCGCCCACGCCCTACGACGCCGTCGAGGTTCGCCTGCGCGACCCGGTCGAGGGGGCCATCCGGTTCACGACCTACGCCGAGGTCACGGGCACAATCCGCGTCGAGCCGCAACTGGTAGGGAAATGGTTGGTAGGATTGTACGTGATGGACGACGCAACTCTGACACCGAAATCCTCGGGGGGCTTCGCACCGTGATGGCGGTCGGGGTGGCTCTGCCGGCGGGTAATGGAGGGATGTTCCAAGTGCCGGATCACCGATCGAGGGCACGGGTGCCCGCCGCGCTCGGACTTTGCGTGTCCCTTCTCCCCGCGGGCGGCCTGGGGGCGCAGCCGCCGGGGGCGGCCGGGACGCCCGTCGTGGTGGACGCGGTGCGCCAGGAGACGCTCGAGCAGTGGCGGGCCGTCACGGGCACGCTGCGCGCGACGCGTCGAGCCCTCCTGGCCAGCGAGGATGAGGGCCTGGTCATCGAGTTGACCCCCGAGGTGGGCGATCGCGTGGAAGCCGGGCAGGTGCTGGCTCGCCTGCACGACACGAGGGCGCGCCTC
>CAYWOF010000136.1:0-4292 GCA_964459825.1 uncultured Phycisphaeraceae bacterium
GCACGGTGACGTGGTCCGCCCGCACCATCAGCACGTGGCCCCCGCCGCCCCCGTGCCCGTGGCTCCCGCCGCCGTGGGGCTTCTCGTCGTGATGTCCCTTGCCCTCGGCCATGGGGCTCCCTCGCGGCCTAGGCCGCGGTCCGCAGCTTCGACCGGACCGCGCCGGGGACGAAGGCGAGCATCTTGTCCTGGGTGACGCGCGGGTTGTCGCCGGCCTGGATGGAGAGGATGCCCTGGAGCATCATCTCGCGGTTGACGATCTCCTCGCCGGAGCGCATGCCGAGCTTGTCGCCGATGGGGCCGGCGATGGCGTTGGCGACGACGGCGCCGTACATGGTGGCGCACACGGCCACGGCGAGCATGTGCCCGAGCTGCCCGATCTCCGCGCTGCCGAGGCTGCCGAAGAGGCCGATCTGGCCGACGAGGGTGCCCACGAGGCCGTAGCCGGGGCCGTAGACCTTGATCAGGTCGAAGAACTTCTTGCCGGCCTTGTGGCGGTCCTGCATGGCGATGAGCTCGAGGCGCATGGTGGCCTCGATGGTGCCCGGGTCGGTCCCGTCCACGGCCATCTTGAGCCCCGCGGCCAGGAACTGGTTGTCGAGCTTCTCGATGTCGGGCTCGAGGGCGAGGATGCCGTCGCGCCGGGCCTTCTCGCTCAGCTCGGACATGAGCTTGACGACCAGGGCGGGCTCCATGCCCTTGTTGAACATGAAGGCGCGGAGGTAGCCGGGGACCTTCTTGAGCTTCTCCATCGGCATGGACATGAAGAGGACGCTGATCGAGCCGCCGCCGACCATCAGCACGCCCTCGAGGGAGAAGAACATCATGAAGTGGCCGTGCGAGACCTCGACGGCGACGATGCCGAGGCAGACGACCCCGATGATCACCCCGATCAGACTGGCCTTGTCCATGGCGTTCTCGCGTCGGGCGCACCGGTCCGGCCCGGGAGGCCCCGCGCGGGCGCGGACCCGGACCCGTCGCGTTATCGACCGGTCCGGTCCGGGGGTGCAGGCCGGGCCCCGCCCGGGGCCGGCGCGCCCCCCGCACACTCGGCCCAGACCCGCCGGCCCGCGCACCCCAACGTCCCAAAACGGTTCGGCGCCTCCCTACGCTTGACGCGACATGACCCCGTCCGCCCCCAGCTCCTCCGCCGGCGCGATCCGCAACGTGGCCATCATCGCCCACGTGGACCACGGCAAGACCACGCTCGTCGACAAGCTCCTGATGCAGTCGGGCATGTTCCGGGCGGGCGAGCTCGAGAAGCTCGCGGGGGGGCAGCACGACCTCATCATGGACTCCAACCCGCTCGAGCGGGAGCGGGGCATCACCATCCTCTCGAAGAACTGCGCGGTCAACTACCACGGCGCGGACGGGCGGGACTATCGGATCAACATCATCGACACCCCGGGGCACGCGGACTTCGGGGGCGAGGTCGAGCGCGTGCTGCGCATGGCCGACGGGTGCCTGCTGCTGGTCGACGCCCTCGACGGGCCGATGCCGCAGACGCGGTTCGTGCTGCGCAAGGCCCTGGAGGCGGGCCTCAAGCCGATCGTCGTGGTGAACAAGTGCGACCGGGAGAACGCCCGTCCGCACCAGGTGGTCGTCGAGGTCTTCGAGCTGCTCTTCGAGCTGGGGGCCGACGACCACGCGCTGGACTTCAAGACGATCTTCTGCTCCGGGCGCCAGGGGTGGGCGGTGACCGAGCTGCACGACCGCGAGCCCATGCCCGCCACCGGCGATCTGCGCGCGGTCTTCGAGACCATCGTGAACGAGGTGCCGGCGCCCCGGGACGATCCGGACGCGCCGCTGCAGATGCTCGTCACGACGCTCGACTACAGCGACTACGTCGGGCGGATCGGGATCGGCCGGGTGTTCGCGGGCACGCTCCGCGCGGGGCAGCCGGTGGCCGTGGTCCACGCCCGGCGCGACGAGCCCGGCACCCACACGACGACGCTCCAGCGGATCGGCAAGCTCCTGCAGTTCTCCGGGCTCAAGCGCGAGCCGGTCGAGGAGGTCTCCGCCGGGGACCTGTGCGCCGTGGTGGGCCTCGACCCGGTCGACATCGGCGACACGATCGCCGACCCGGAGAGCCCGATCCCGCTGCCCCCGGTCACCGTGGACGAGCCGACGATGTCGATGCTCTTCCGCATCAACGACTCGCCCTTCGCCGGCGAGGAGGGGGAGTACGTCACCAGCCGCCAGATCCGCGAGCGCCTCGAGCGCGAGCTGGAGAAGAACGTCGCCCTGCGCGTGCGGCCCGGGCGGACGAGCGAGGAGTTCATCGTCAGCGGGCGGGGCGTCCTGCACCTGGGCATCCTGCTCGAGACGCTCCGGCGCGAGGGCTTCGAGCTCTCCGTCGGCAAGCCCGAGGTCATCCTCCGCCGGGTCGGGGGCGTGGAGATGGAGCCGTTCGAGTCCCTGGCCATCGACGTGCCGACCGCCAACGTCGGCCGGGTCATGGAGGTGGTCGGGTCGCGCAAGGGCGAGCTCAAGCGGATGGAAGCGCGCGGGCAGGCGTCCACCCACCTGGAGTTCGAGATCCCCGCGCGCAGCCTGATCGGGATGCGCGGGCGCCTGCTCACGGCCACGCAGGGCGAGGCCGTCATGCACCACACGTTCCTGGACTACCGCCCCCTCGAGAGCGTCCCGGTGCGCCGGGCCCAGGGCGTCATGGTCTCGACCGAGACGGGCGCGGCCACGGCGTACGCCGCCGAGGGGCTGCACGACCGGGGCGTGCTCTTCGTGGTCCCCCAGGAGCGGGTCTACGCGGGCCAGATCGTCGGCGAGCACAACCGGGACAACGACATCACGGTCAACATCGCGCGCCTCAAGCACCTGACGAACATCCGCTCGAGCACCAAGGAGGCGACGGTCACCCTCAAGGCGCCCCGGCGCCTCTCGCTGGAGGAGGCGATCGAGTACATCGAGGACGACGAGCTGGTGGAGATCACGCCGCGAAGCGTCCGCCTGCGCAAGCGGATCCTCGACGAGTCGATGCGCAAGAAGGCCGAGCGCCAATCGCGCGACCGGGAGCGGGCGGCGACGTAAAGCTGCCAGGGGCCGCCAGCACCGCGGGGGCTTGCGGGCGCGCTGTCAGCCGGCGCCGTTGCTCCAGCCGGCCTATCGCACCGACATGCGCGATATCCTCGGTCCGCATGCTCTTCCCGATGATCGATGATCGCGGGGTCCGCCACCACCGAAACCTGCTCCGCGAGATCGGCCTTGGTCGGGACCGCCAGTCCAAGCGGGCGTTCCTTCGGGCCGAATGGAGCCTGTTCTACCGAGGCGTTGGGGGGAAGCTCCGCCTAATCCTCGACTCTCTGCGGGCGATCTTCTGGCTGCTCGTCTGCTCCCTTCCGAGCGCGGTGCTGCTCTCCCTCGCAGAGCCTTGGCTGATCGGCATGGGCCTCACCGTCATGGGGATATTCGCGTGGTCGGTGCTGATAGTTCTGCACGTCGTGTCCCTCACCACGCTCTCCGTTTGCGCGTGGTCGTGGCTGCGCCAGCGCCGGCACAGGACGGTGGCGAAGGCGGTTGGACGGTGTGCTTGCTGCGATTATCTGTTGCGGGCCGTCCCCGCCTCGGACGACGGCCTTACCGTGTGCCCCGAGTGCGGTGCGGCGTGGAGGCTTGCCCTCGAGGAGAGGTAAAGACGATCACACCGGCTCCGGCACCAGCGCGCACGATCGGGACGCGACGCCGAATCGCCGCAGCGGCCCTCACACCGCCTTGAGAGCCTGGTAGTCGGTCTTGCCGGTCGAGGTCTTGGGCAGGGTCGGGTGGAAGGCGAACTGGTCGGGGACCATGTACACCGGCAGGTGCTGCGAGCAGAACTGCTTGAGCTGGATGAGCGAGAGCCGCTGCCCGTCCGCGGTGGCCAAGTGCGCAATGACCTTGAGCCCCAGCTGCTCGTCGGGCAGGGCCACCACGGCCGCCTCGCGGACGGAGGCGTGCCGGTAGAGGCACGCCTCGATCTCGCCCAGCTCGACGCGGTAGCCGCGCTTCTTGATCATCCGGTCGCGCCGCCCGAGGTACTTGTAGTCTCCGTTCTCGTCGAGCGCCACGATGTCGCCGGTCTTGTACCAGCGGGTCCCCTCGCCATCCGTGACGAAGGCCTTCTCGGTCAGCTCCGGCTGGCCCCAGTAGCCGCGCATCACGCCCGGACCGGCGATGCACAGCTCGCCCTCGCGATCGGGCGGCAGGGGCCGGGCGTTCTCGTCGATCACCAGGGCGCGCAGGTGCGAGCAGACCCGCCCGATGGGGTACGGCTCGGTCCGGTCGTCGGGCACGCG
>CAYWOF010000136.1:4302-8354 GCA_964459825.1 uncultured Phycisphaeraceae bacterium
CACCTGGTGGAACGTGCAGACGTTGGTCTCGGTCGGGCCATACAGGTTGAAGTACTCGGGATGCGGCCACAGACGCTGCAGGGCCCGCAGGTGCACGACCGGGAAGACCTCACCGGCGAACAGGACCGTGCGCAGGCGCGAGTAGTCGTGCCGGTCGAGCTGCCCGCGCTGGGCAAGCAGGCTGAGGATCGAGGGCGCGGAGTACCAGATGGTGATCCCGGCCCGGGCGATGAAGGGTCCGAGCGCGGCCGGCTCCTTGCCCAGGTCCTCATCGATGATGCAGAGCGTCGCCCCGTGCTTGAGGGAGACGAAGATGTCGAGGATGGACAGGTCGAAGTGGAACGGCGCGTGGGCGGAGAAGCGGTCCTCGGCGCGCGGCGTGAATGTCTCGGAGCACCAGTCGACGAACGTCGTGGCGTTCTCGTGCGTCAGGGTGACGCCCTTGGGGCGCCCGGTCGAGCCGGACGTGAAGAGGATGTAGGCCAGGTCGCTCCCCGTGACGCGCGCGTCGGGAATCGCCGGGCAGGGGAACGACGTCCGGAGCGACTCGAGCCGGTGCGCCAGCGGCCGCCCCCCGCCGACGCCATCGATCACGAGCAGCTCGGGGTGCGCATCGGCCTTCGCCAGCTCCGCCCGAAGGCCCTCGGCGAAGCGTTGCTCGACGATGACGACCCTGGCCCCGGCGCTGGCGAAGATGCCCGCGTTGCGCACCGCCGGCGCGCCGGGATCGACCGGCACGTACCCCGCCCCGGCCCGCAGCGCGCCCAGCAGCGACACGACCGAGTCGGCCGACTTGCGCAGGTAGAGCCCGACGCGATCGCCCCGCCCCACTCCGAGGGCGCCGAGCCGGTCGCGCAGCAGGGCCGAGACGCGGTCCAGTTCCGCGTAGGGGAGCTCGGCGCCGCCGGGCTCGACCACCGCCGGGTGGCGGGCCCGGAGGGCGGCCGCGCTGAGGATCGTGTCGTGCAGGCCCATGTCGCCCCCCTTTCGCGCTCAGCGCCCCTTGGTCGGGCCGAGCTTGCTCCGGACCAGCCGCTCGATGTCCGCGAGCGTGTTGAGGTGCTCGGCGTCGGCCTCGTGCGCTGCGATCTCGATGCCGAACGTCTGCTCGAGGTAGGTGACCAGCTTGAGCGTTGCGATGGAGTCGAGGATCCCGGTGGTGATCAGCGGGGTGGACTCGGTGAGCTGGCCGGGGTCCTCGCCCGGGAGGAACTCGCTGAGGAGGAACGACTTGACGGTGGGTTGGACTTCGGCGGGTGCTGCCATGTCGGTTCTCCGCTCACGGGTGGGGCTGGGAGGCGGGGAGTCGGGGGCGGGCGGACGTCAACGCTGGCCGGTTCGGAGGAGGTGGGCGCCGAGGGCCTCATGGAAACCCTCGGCCAGGATCCGATGGCCCGCGTCGTTGGGATGGCGGTCCCACGGGGCGGCGATGATCTCATCGTCGGGCGTCGCGCCATACACGCCGCGCAGGTCCATCATCTCGAATCCGGCTTCCTCGGCCGCCCTCCGGAGACCGGCGTAGGCCGGGCCGCCCTCGCGGGCCTCGCCCGGTCGCGGGACGTAGACCCACACGGCCGGCACGCCCGCCGTCCGGCAGGTTTCGACGATTCGACGGTAGGCGGATTCGACCAGCTCCAGCGCGCGCGGCTTGAGACGTCGCTCGAGGACCTCCTGCGCCATCATTGGGCGCGCGCCGCACTCGGCCGCGACCCGGCCCAGGGACTGCCACGGCGGTTCGCGTTGTGCGCGGATGGCGCGCGCCAAACGACTGACCGTCCAGTGCTCGTCCATCTCGTGAGCCACATAGAAGACCGCGCTGGGCTGGAACCGGAGCACCTGCTTCTCGAGCATGATGACCTGGCACACGGGGCTGTACCCGTTGACGCTGAAGTTCAGGATCTCGATGCCGGGCCGGTCCGACGGACGCTCCGACTCGAGCCGTGCCTCGACCACGGATTCGAACACCGCGTCCTGCGTGGCGCCCCAACCCATGGTCTGAGAGGCTCCGACCAGCGCGATGCGGTAGACCCCGGACGGCCTCTCGAGGGAGTAGTCGCGGTCGCGCATGCCCCATCGGTTGATCCGGTACTCGATGCCATTCACGGTGGCGGTCGCGTTGGGAACCAACTCCGTCATGCGATAGTCGCCGCTCGGCCGGGCCACGGGAGTGTCGTCGAGGTGGCGAACCCAGTTGGCCGGTCTCTTCATGAAGACCTCGGCGAGCGGGGAGTTCACCAGCCCGATGTCGATAAGGTCCTCGTAGTAGCCCCGCTGGAGCTCCTCGATATCTCCCTCGACCGGCTTGGTCTCCGAGGCCAGTTCCCGCATGAACGACGCGACCCCGTCCCCGAAGCGCCCGTGGATTCGGGACACGCTCGCGCCCGCCAGCAAGCAGGCCGGCAGGAGGCAGGTCAGCACCGCGCGGCGCACCGAGGCCGCGCTGAGCCGATCGAGCGCCGCTCGCGGGCGGGCGCTCGGGCTGGCGACCCACCAGCCCTCCGGAATCGCCGACACCGCGAAGACCACCGCGAGCACACCCAGTCCGATGCCCGCCGTGGTGGCGTCGGATCGCGATAGCACGTCCAGCCACTGCGAGATCGAGCGGGAGGTCCAGATCGACCACAGGAGACAGATCGCCAGGAACGTGCCGGCGGTCTTGAGCCCCCGGACCACGACGTCTCTTGCAGAGCGCGAGCCTCCGTTCAGCGTCCGCCGGCGACCGCGTCGGGCCTCCCAGATCGAGTTGACCGTCACGAGGACGGCGAGCGCGCCCCAGAAGACGATGTCCCGGGCCACCACGGGAAAGGTCCCGCGCAGCCAGAAGTACTGGTACGAGTGGAGGGCCCACGTGGCCAGAAACGCCAGCAGCGTGGCGATCGCCATCGCGTACGACTGCGGGAGCTTCTTGAGACGGAACACGATGGGGTAGTAGAAGAGCTTCATGATGAAGTCCTTCCAGTAGATGTTGATGCGGCGCCAGTAGTCGGTGAAGCTCGACGCGAGGTAGTAGCGCCGGTGCGTCTCGGGCAGGTTGAATCCGAACAGGTGGAGCAGCCCCACGATGATGTGGAACTGCCCGGACACCCGGAGATACAGCAGGAAGTTCACGAGCAGGAACTGCGCCACATCGCGCCCGGTCGCCACCTTGCCCGCGTCGATGTGCCAGTTGTAGTAGAGCTCCCGGTAGATCAGCAGCTGCACGATCCCGCGGAGGATCCACCCGAGGCCGACCTGGTAGATCCGCAGCGACGGGGCATCGAAGTGGGTCCGGCAGAAGGTCTTCAGATCCACCACCGGGAAGAGGGGGAAACACACGTTCGGCGCCATGGTCGCGTACGACATCGAGGCCACGGCCCCGGGACGTGACCCGTGGCCCAGGTCGTAGAGCAGGATCAGCACCCGGAACATCAGCATCGAGCCGACGATGGGCCAGATCGCGGGCGGAATCGGGGACGACAACGCGCCCGCCCTTAGAGCGGTCAGAACCGCGCCGAGCCCGGCGATGATCGCGACGCGCCACACAAACGCCAAGGGCAGGTAACAAGCGCCGATAACCGCGCCCACGATGCCAAGAAGCCAACCGCCTCGCTCCGCGGCGGCGCTCGCGAGCCAGTCGCCGCGGTCCATCCCGAACACGACCAGCACGCTCGCGACCGAGACCGCCAGAAAGAAGCCCATGCGCAACCGTCGGGGCAGCCAGTGGTTGATGAAGAACGCCCCCACGCACAGCGCGAACACGCTCCGGAAACCCGCGGTCTCGATCTGGTATCGCTGCACGACCAGCAGGAGGAGCGCGAACTGGATCGCCACGAACGCGAACTCGCCGACAGCCCGACCGGTCGGCTCACGCGGAGCATCCACGCCTCGCGCGCCGGCGGGCCGCCCGCCGACGTTCGGTTGTGTGACAATCACCGACATCGCCCCGCATCCTCCTCTGAATGCCCCGCCCCCGATCCCCGACCGGGATCCAGGCGGGCCCCGCCAGGGGGCCCCCTACGCCCGGGTGCGGATCGCAACCCCCCATGGTTCTCGGTCCGACACCGCCGGTTCTT
>CAYWOF010000137.1:0-6297 GCA_964459825.1 uncultured Phycisphaeraceae bacterium
CCACCGGCTTCTCCCTGCACAACACCTACCTCCCCAACGGGCTCCGCGCCGCCCTCACGGTCTCGGGACCCGCGGGCACGCGCGCCTTCGCCTATGGCTACTCCGCGCGGGAAGAGCTCATGTCGGTCGTCGCGGATGGCCTCGCCTCCACCTACGCCCGCGACGCCATCGGCCGCATCGTCGGCGTGGACCATCCCAACGGCGCCACCGAGACCCGGATCTACGCCGCCGGCCGGCTCATCGCCCGGATCCACCGCAACGCCCTCGGCGCGGTCGTCTCCTCCCACCATGTCGCGTACACGGAGAACGGCCTCCACGAGTGCGTGGTGGACAACAACGGCAACCTAGTCACCTACGGGTACGATGGGCTCAACCGCCCCATCCGCGAGCTCAGCCAGGGCCAGCTCCCCTACGACCTCGTCACCGAGTACACCGGCGCCAACCGCACCGCCCACGCCGGACGGGGCTACCAGTTCGATCGCGATGGGCTCCCCATCCAGGTCTTCGAGGCCACCGGCCAGATCGCCCTGTCCTGGAACGCCAACGGCCAGCTCGTCGAGAAGGCCCGCCAGGACTTCCAGTCCCTCAGCGGCAACTGGGCCTTCCGCTTCGCCTTCAACGATGCGAATCAGCTGACCGCGATCGACCGCCACGGCATGCAGCCCGTCTTCCAGCCCTACGCCGCCTACCGCTACGACGCCGTCGGCCAGCGCATCGAGCGCACCAGCTACTCCCCCTCCGGCCTGCCGACCGTCGCCTGCACCTGGTACGACGGCGCCGCCGTCATCCAGGAGCTCATCACCGATCCCTTCGGCGGCCAGACCACCCGTCTCCCCATCTGGGGCTGCGGACTCCTGGGCACCGTGGATGGACCGCCCCAGATGCAGGAGTTCCGCTCGCCGTGCCCCGATCCGCTCGGGAACGTCATGGCCTGGTGCGATGCGACCGGCGAGCTCCAGCCCACCAGCGGTGTCTACTCCATCTTCGGCGAACCGATCGGCGGCAACGCCGGCGGCTCCCCCTGGGGCTTCGGCGGCGAGGATGGCGGCCGCTCCGACGGCGATGCCGGGCTGATCGTCCGCGGCCCGATCGTCTACGACCCCTCCCTCGACATCGACATCGAGCAATCGGATGACGTGTTCGACTGGCTCAAGTGGCTTTTCGACACGATGGATCGGCCGTGCTCGCCCGGGGGCTTCCCCATGCCAGATCCCCCCCCCATCCCGTGGCTCGGGGAGATCTTCCCGCTCTCTGGAACGATGGCCAGCGATGACGGCTCACCGTTCGGGAGCGCGACCGGATCCGCGGGAAGCCCAGCTTGCAGCCGACGCTACAACTCCTGGGGCTGGATGCCCCTCCCCGGCGAGCGCGCCAGCGTGCTCGTCGAGTGGTATGACCCGGATGCGTTCCTCCGGCTCTATCGCTCCCGCCCGGCCGACCCCATCAACCACCCCACGCCGTCCTACCGCGCGCTCGAGCAGGCTTCCGGCGCCGACCCCAGGAGTGGTGCCGAATCTCACGGCCTCGCGAAGGGATGATCCCCTCTCCCAGGTAGGGCGCAGGGCGACTCCGGTGCGCGGGGTCGTCCTGCCGTTCCTATCTCCGGCCCGCGCTCGTCGCCTCGATCACCCACCCACGGCGCAACACCCCTACCCCGGCAACACCGGAAGCGTGTACTCCGGCATTCAGTTCACCGCACCCCACGACACCCTTGCCGGCACCCCCGGCTCTCCACCCGCGCCACCGGCAAACCGGACACGCCGCAGCGCCAGCGATCGTGGGTCACACGATGCTCCGCATCGACCCGGCGTGAACTCCAACCGAGCACAGTGTGACCGACTCCTTGCACCAGGGAAAGGCGTATCATCCCGCCGGGAAGAACCGCGGCGCGCCGTTGGTGCCGCACTCTCTCTGGAGGTCATCCATGCAACATCCCCATCGACGTCCGATCGCGTTCGCACTCGCGTCGTGCCTCTCGCTCCTCGCCGCCGGCCTCACCGCCCAGCCGCCCGAGTCTCCGGCCGCCCCGCAGCGGGCCACGCCCAAGCGAATCGGCGATCCGTACGCGCTGGCCGTGTGTCCCATCTCCTCCAAGAAACTCGGCTCGATGGGTGATCCGATCGTGAAGCTCTACGAGGGGCGCGAGGTGCGCTTCTGCTGCGACGGCTGCCCCCCGACGTTCGAGAAAGACCTCCCCGCGAGCCTCGCCAAGCTCGACGAGAAGATCGTGAAGGACCAGGCGCCCCTCTACCCGCTCAAGACCTCGGTCGTCACCGGCGCGGCGCTCCCGGAGAAACCCTACGAACTCGTCCTGGGCAACCGGCTCTTCCGCCTGGGCGACGAGCGCGAGAAGGCCGAGATCCAGCGCGAGCCCGGGAAGTACCTCGAAGCGCTCAACAAGGCCGTCGTGGCCGCCCAGGGCGAGCACTACGTGCTGTCCAAGTGCCCCGTCAGCGGCGAGGACTTCGGCGGGGACATGGGCGAGCCCGTGGACGTCGTGGTCGCGGGACGTCTGGTGCGCCTCTGCTGCAAGATGTGCCTGAAGGACGTGGAGAAGGCCCCGGCCAGGTTCGTGGCCATGGTGGATGAGGCACGCAAGGCGGCCGCACCGGCTCCGGGCCGCTAGCGGAAGCGCAGGGAGCGTGGCCCGCCGGGGATGACCAGCCGCGCTCACGGCCCCGGCACCACGAGGAACGTGTACTCCGGCGTCGTGTTCACCACGCCCCGCGGCACCCTCACCCGCACCTTCACGTGGAAGTCCAGATAGAGCAGGTTGGCCTCCACCCCCCCATCCGCCCCGCCCGCCGCTCCCCCGAGCCACCGCATCCCGCGGTCCCCATTATCCTGGTAGTTGTAGATAGGGTGCGTCCCGATCACCCACGTCCTCGTCGGGTCCGCGACGGGTGGCAGCTTCCCGCCTCCCGAAGGCACCAGCGTCGCGGACGCCTCCCCATCCAGCGAGTGGTCGTTGAGCGTGTAGCTCGACCCCACCAGCTCGTACATGCTGTCCGTCCGCTCGAATCCCGGGATGGGAATCCCCGTGTTCTCCGCCCCGCGATCCACCGGCGACTCGAACCCCGGCATGGGCACCACCCCCGGCTCGGCGTCCGGCGGGATCGCCCGGTCATCCACGTACCGGTTCAGCGGCCGGCGCTCCGCGCCGATCTCGTCGATCCCGTAGAACGGGAGCTGCCCCTTCTGGCCTCCGAAGAGCGCCCCGATCACCGCCTCTCCCCCTCCCGGCAGAGGGCCCTTGCGCTGCGGCAGCGCCTCCCCGAAGTCCGCCATGTACAGCGTCAACCCCACCCCGATCTGCTGCAGGCGCGACCCGCACACCGCCGTGCGCGCCTGCAGGCGCGCTCCCCCCAGCGACGGGATGAGAATGCTGATCAGCAGCGCGATGATCGCGATCACCACCAGGAGCTCGATCAGCGTGAACGCCCGCCCGTCCCGCCCCGATCGGGCCGCCAAACCCAGTCGCCCCCGATGCGCGATCCCGGAGTCCGTCATCTGGCCACTGCCATCCATCCGTGCGTTGTACTCGGAACTTCGTTCCCTTGCCTGGCCTACTTCCCCCGCCCCGGCTCCGCGATCGGCTCGTCCCCCGTCCGCTTGGAGGTCGTCAGCACCTGGAACCGCACCGCCTGCTCCGCGCGCTCGGGCGGCTCGGGCGTCACCAGCCACCCCCAGAACGCCGGCGATCCGTAGCTCCGCACCGTCGTCGGCGGGAAGAAGGTGAACGAGAACGGCACCACGGTGTCTAACTCGTCGTGGGTCCCGAAGTACTTCCATTCCTTCTCGAGCGGCGGCATCCGGGAGCTGCTCCGGCGCATCCGCACGATGTCCACCGGCACCCAGATCTCCCGCCCCGCCGCCTCATCCAGCAGGCAGAACTCCACCCACGCCCGCAGCTTCTCCCGCACCCGCGCCCGCTCCAGGAACCGATCGCTCTCATCCGCGATCTGCGTGTCCACCCCGATCACCACCCGCGCCGGCAGACCCGCCTCCCGGTACACCGCCACCAGCGCCGTCGCGATGTCGAACTGGCTCCCCCGCCCCCGCTCCAGCGTCCCCGGCGCCCCCTGCAACGTCATCCCCTCTAACTCCCCGGTACGGATAAACGCCAGGCCTTCGCCGGTCTGCTGGAGGCTCTCCATCACGGAGCCGGCGAGCCACTTGGCGAGGGTGACGGGGTCGATGCTGCGGGGGTCCTTGCCGTTGGTGGCGCGCCGGACGAAGCGCTTGACGGGCTCCATGTCGAGCGGGCCCTCGGGCACGCGGTCGACGAACATCTGGGACTCGAAGGTGCTCTGGGCGGCGGGAGGCCAGGGGCCCTTGGGCCACCCGATCCGCTTGGCCGCGGCCTCGTTGAAGCGGGTCTTCCAGCACCGGCTGGGGATGGTGACGTGGAGCTCGAAGTCCTCGCCCTTCCAGTCCGTGAGGCTCCACTTGCCGAGGCGCGTCCCGGAGTGGTGGCCGGTGAGGAGATCGATCTTGGTGGGCCCGGGCCGGTCGTTGAGGCGGATCTCCCCGCGGGTGGCGCGCACGCCCTCCCCGGGCTCGGCCATCTTGTGGGAGGCGCTCTCGGGGATGAGCGGGAACACCACGGCCGCAGTGTCGAACTTGAAGGGCTCCCGGACGGGCATGCGGTTGGCGTCGTAGTCGGTGACGGGCTGGACGCGTACGGTGAACTGGAGGGTCCAGTCGTGGGGGTCGTAGCGCTCGAGGACCTGCTGCCCGCGGGCGGGCGGGGTCCCCGCCAGCCCGATCCCCGCCACCGCCACGAGGGCGCCCCAACCGTTGGCTCGCATGGTCGTGCTCCTTGACCCCAAGCCTACGCCGCCGGCCGGAAGGGGTTTGCCCCGGTGTGGCGCTTACAATCCCGGCTCCCGCGCGAGGGCCCGGTGGTTAGACCGATGGCGCCCGCGCCGGGTTCCCTGATCCACCCTCCCGCCGCGGAGCCACACCGTGTCCAAACCCAAGACCCAAGCCAAGCCGGGCGCATCGCCCCGACCGCCGTCCAAGACAACCTCCCGGACCAACCGTTCCGCGCCGGCGCCCGCCGGGCCATCGGCGGCACGAGCCCTTGAAGGGGCGTCGTCCTCTACCATGCCCCCCGTGGCCACCCGGGTGGAGCGCGACTCGATGGGGGAGATGTCGGTCCCGGCCGACGTGCTCTACGGCGCCTCGACGCAGCGCGCGGTGCTGAACTTCCCGGTCTCGGGCCGTCCGGTCCCCGAGGGGATCATCCGCGCCTACGGCCTGCTCAAGGCCGCGTGCGCCGCGGTCAACCAGCGCCTGGGCCGGCTGGACGAGTCCCGGGCCGAGGCGATCATCGAGGCCGCGCACGAGATCGCCGACGGCCTGCCCGGCCTGGGCGGGCTGGCCAAGCACTTCCCCATCGACATCTACCAGACCGGCTCGGGCACCTCGACCAACATGAACGCCAACGAGGTGATCGCCAACCTGGTGTGCCTGCGACGGCACAAGCCCATCGGGCTCTCGAAGGACCCGGCGTGGATCGCCCAGGGCGGCGTGCACCCCAACGACCACGTGAACATGGGGCAGTCGTCCAACGACACGTTCCCGACGGCGATCCACATCGCCGCGGCGATCGCGATCACGAGCGAGCTCCTGCCGGCGGTGAAGGCGATGGCCGGGAAGCTCGACGAGCACGCCCGCGCGTGGGACAAGGTCGTGAAGATCGGGCGCACGCACCTGCAGGACGCGACGCCCATCCGGCTGGGGCAGGAGTTCTCCGGGTTCGCGTCGCAGCTCCACCATGCCCAGGAGCGCCTCCACCGGGCCCTGCACGGCCTCTCGGAGCTGCCCATCGGGGGCACGGCCGTCGGGACGGGGATCAACACGCACGAGCAGTTCGGGGCGATGGTCGCCGGGGAGCTGATGCGCCGGACGAAGGTGCACTTCCGCGAGGCGGCCAACCACTTCGAGGCCCAGCACGCCAAGGACGCCCTGGTCGAGACCTCCGGGCTGCTGCGCACCATCGCGGTGAGCCTGTCGAAGATCGCCAACGACATCCGCCTCATGGGCATGGGCCCGCGCTGCGGCATCGGCGAGCTGGTCCTGCCCGCGGTGCAGCCGGGCTCGTCGATCATGCCGGGGAAGACCAACCCGGTCATCGCCGAGTGCCTCATCATGGTCTGCTGCCAGGTGATCGGGCTGGACGCGGCCATCGGGACGGGCGGCCTGGGCGGGGTCGGCTCGCTCCTGGACCTCAACGTGGCCATGCCGATGATGGGCGCGAACCTGCTGGACCAGATCCACCTGCTGGCCCGG
>CAYWOF010000137.1:6307-8304 GCA_964459825.1 uncultured Phycisphaeraceae bacterium
GGACAACCTGCTCGCGGGCCTGAAGCCCGACGAGAAGCGGTGCGCGGAGCTGATCGAGGGCTCACTGGCGATGTGCACCAGCCTGGTGCCGCTGATCGGGTACGACAAGGCGGCCGCGCTGGCCAAGGACGCGTTCAAGCAGGGCAAGACGGTGCGCCAGCTGGCGTACGAGACGATCGTGGGGCAGAAGTCGATCGGCGCCGGCGGGGCGCCGGGCCCCGCCATCACGAGGGCGCGGATCGATGAGCTGCTCGACCCGCGCTCCATGACGGAACCGGGGGGAGAGGGAAGCGCGGGGGGGTGATCGATGAAAGCCAGGGTGCAGACTACACCGCGGTGCACCGGAGTGGGCTCCGGCGGGCCACGGTGTCTTCGAGGGCGACCGGATCGTTCGGGCTGCTGCCGGCGCCGAGCCAGCGCCCGGCCCCTACCCGGCGTGTGACCGCGCGGCCAGCGCCTCGCGCTCCGCCTGTCGCCGGCGCTCCAGCTCGTTGTCCACGACCGGCGCGGCGATCGTGTCCGTCTCCTTGTCGATGTGCCACCACATGTGGTCCAGGAAGCTGTCCAGCTGCTTCCGGAACAGCTCCACGTCGGGCTCGGGCGCGCCCGCCAGGGACTCGAGAAACCGAATGTCCGAGCCCAGGCTCCGGTGCTCCCACTGCATCGTCTCGGTGTAGCGCCCGCCCTGCTCGCGGTCCGCGTAGGCGTAGAGCAGCTTCGTCTGCTCCGCGTGCGGCCCGAAGTGCTCTCCCACGAAGGCCGCGGCCTCCTTCATCGCCCGGGCGCGTTCCTCCGGCGACCCCGTGCGCAGGCGCGGCACGAACTCCTTCGATACCTGCACCAGGCGTTGGACGGTCTCGCTCCGCTGGCGCGCGTATGCCTCTACGGGGAAAGGCTCCGGGGTCACTTCGGCGACCCTGGCTGTGCCGCACCCACCTGGCGCGCCGGCGATGGCCGCCAGCACGCCCAGTCGGACCGTCCACGTGATCGGTTTCATGGCGCCTCCCTTGGGAGACTTCTCGCGGACCCCCGCGACAAGAACGCGGGGATTATACACCCGAGGGGCCGGCGACGTGCGTTCCCTGACGATCGCAAGGAGGCGATCGGGCTCGGCTGGCAGCCGCGATCGATGACGGGGCGAGCTCGAACGAGTACTCCGTGCAGCCTGGTGGCTGGAGTGTCGTCAGCCCGTCGCCCGCGACGACGCGACTGACCCGCGCGACGCGCGTGGGTCCGTGGCGCGGGGGGCAGTGGCACGGGCGGTCAGTGGCAGAGGGGGTGAGCGCTCCGCGGAGTTGTTCACGTCCCCGATCCGCGGTAGGCTGGGCGCGTTGCTCCCCCCGCGCGGGGGCGCCCCATCCCGATCGAAGGAGACCCCCATGCGATCCATCGGACTTGCGGTTGCCCTGGTCATCTGCCTGGCGATCGTGGCCCCGCCGGCCCGCGCCCAGGTCACGACCGCGTTTCCCTTCGGGGGCCGGCTCACGGGCATCAACCCGACCACGGGCCCTTACGACCTTCGGTTCCGCCTGATGAGCGCGCTGACCGGGGGCACGCAGATCGGCACCGCGCTGCTGCGCAACGATGTGCAGGTGACGGCGGGCCAGTACAGCGTGTCGCTGGACTTCGGCGACCAGTTCGCCGGGCAGCGCCGCTGGGTGCAGATCGAGGTCCGCCCGGGGGCGAGCACCGGGGCCTACACGGCCCAGACGCCGCGACAGGAGCTTCTCGCCGTGCCCTACACCATGGGGCTGCAACTGCCGCTGACCGGCGACGGGCAGGTGACGACCGAGGGGCCGCTGGCCGCCATGTTCTGCCTGCGCAACATCGGGCCCCAGGGCTACGCGGCCAAGTTCGCCACGACGCTCCTGGCCAACCTCTACGGGTGCATGCTCCTGGAGCACTACGGCGCGGGCGGCGCGGCCTTGACGGCGTACTGCTACGCCGTGACCGGCGTGACCTACGGGCTGCTGTGCGGGGTGGACAGCCCCAACGGG
>CAYWOF010000138.1:0-8231 GCA_964459825.1 uncultured Phycisphaeraceae bacterium
GACGGCGTTCGTCGCAGTGTGCAGCGTGCTGGCGATCTGGACGCGGGAGCAGCCGCTGGTGGCCGTGGGGCGGGTGGTGAACGGGACGGCGATCAGCCGGGTCTCGTTCACGATCGAGGACCTGGACGCGACCAAGCAGGCCCGGGACGATGCGCGCCTGCGCACGCCGCGGGTGTACGTCGCGGACCAGACGGCCCTGAACGAGCTGGAGTCGTCGCTGGTGAGTCTTCCCAAGGCGCTGGCGGGGGCCGAGCGCGTGGAGGACGTGGCCCCGGAGATCCGCGAGCCGCTCCGCCTGACGCCCGAGGGCCTGGAGGCGATCAAGGGCGAGGCGGTGGACGGCGAGGCGGGCCCGCGCTGGACCAGCCGCGTGGCGGCGCTGGTGGCGGCCCTGCGCGTCAACCCGCAGCTGGACGCGCAGACGTGGCAGCGCGAGATGCAGGAGGGGCTCAACGCGTCGATCGAGCTGGTGGCCGGTCAGGACGTGCGTCAGGTGCCGCGCAACAACGCGATCAACGCCGGCGATCCCGCGCAGCTGGAGGGCGCGGTGCGCCGGCTGGCGCGTGAGGCGGGGTTCGGCGAGCCGGTGCTCCAGGCGGTGGTCAGCCGCCTGGTCACGGCGCCGCGGGCCACGTTCGTCTACGACCCGGCGGCCACGGCGGCCCGGCAGAACGCCGCGGCCCAGCGGATCGGCCCGATGTTCCGGGACGTGCCGGCGGGCACGGTGATCTTCAGCCGCGGGGACGTGCTCAACCCCGCGCAGTACGAGCTGTACGTCCAGGAGCTGGCGCGTTTCCGGGGGGAGGCCGAGCGCGTGCGCGTGTGGCTGCGCCGGACGAGCGTGGTGGGGGCCGTGGGGGCGGTCACGCTGGCGGCGCTGGGCTACGTGGCGCTGTTCTGCCCGCGGATCGCGCGCAACCCGGGGCGCATGACCGGGCTGGCCGTGCTGGCGGCCGGGGCCCTGGCGGTGGCGTGCCTGGGGACGGCGGCCAACCCCGCGCTGCTGATGCTGGCGGGCATCGCGCCGACGATCCTTCTGGCGGTGCTGCTGGTGATCGCCTACGACCAGCGGGTGGCGCTGGCGCTGGGCCTGCTCCACGGGGTGATCGTGTGCATCGCGCTCGACCAGCCCATCGGCGTGCACGCCCTGATCCTGACCGGCGTGGGCATGGCGGTGTGGCACCTGAAGGAGGTCCGCGACCGGCGCACCCTGGTGATGATGGGGCTGTGGACCGGCGTCGCGCTGGCCTTCGGCACGGTGCTCGTGGCGCTCATCGACCGTCCCATCATCCCCGCGGCCCTGCCGCAGACCCTGACCGACGCGGGGCTGGGGTTCGTGGGCGGGCTGCTGACCGGGGTGCTGACGCTCGCGGCCCTGCCGACGATCGAGCGGGCGTTCGACATCACCACGGGGATGAAGCTCATCGAGCTGCGCGACCCCAAGCAGCCGCTGCTGCGTCAGCTCCAGCAGCGCGCCCCCGGGACGTACAACCACTCGCTCAACGTGGCGAGCATCGCCGAGGCCGCCGCCGAGGCGGTCCACGCCGACGGCCTGCTGACGTACGTCGGGGCCCTGTACCACGACATCGGGAAGATGAACAAGCCCGACTACTTCATCGAGAACCAGCTGGGGGGGCCGAGCCGGCACGACAAGCTGAGCCCGGCGATGTCGCTGCTGGTGATCGTGGGGCACGTCAAGGACGGGATGGCGCTGGCGCAGGAGTACGGGCTGCCGCGCTCGCTCCAGCACTTCATCGAGTCGCACCACGGGACGACGCTGGTCGAGTTCTTCTACCAGCGGGCGCGTCAGCAGGCCGAGCGCGGGGCGGGAGGGGGCGGGGCGGGGCCGGACATTCCCGAGGAGGTCGAGTACCGCTACCCGGGGCCGAAGCCGCGCACGCGCGAGGCGGCGATCCTCATGCTGGCCGACGCGGTGGAGAGCGCCACGCGCACGATGGCCGAGCCGACTCCGGGGCGGATCGAGGCGATGGTTCGGGCCCTGGCGAGCCGGCGCCTGACGGACGGCCAGTTCGACGACTGCGACCTGACCCTGCGCGAGCTGACGGCGATCTGCGACTCGATCGCCAAGACGCTGGCGAGCATCTACCACGGGCGGATCGTCTACCAGAGCACGGCGGGCCTGGCCAAGGCCGGACCGGTGGTGGAGGAGCAGCGGGCGTAGGCCCGCGCGCCCCGCCCGCGCCGCTTCAGCTCGACCGGGCGGGCGGCGCGCCGGCGGCGTACCACTCCCCCAGCAGGTCCCGCCACTCGGCCAGCGACCCGACGCCGATGAACCGTCGGCGCACCTCCTCGGCCCGGGGGTGATGCCGGGCGAAGCGGATGCCGAACTTGCGCATGGTGCGGGCCGTGAAGGCCTCGGACCTGGGCGCGCCACCCGTGCCCGCGATCGCGTCCGGCGAAACCCGCTCCCCGCGGACCGGGGGCGCCGCCCCCGCAAGGCCCCGGTCGGTGGCACGGGCGCCACCGTTGACGGCCAGCGCCAGCGCGAAGTGCTCTTCCAGCACGGCGCGCTGCTCGTCGAGCGTCGGGGTTGCGGGCGCCTGGCCCGCCAGCATCGCCCGGGCCTGGCGGAAGATCCACGGGTTGCCGATGCACCCGCGCGCCACCGCGACGGCCGCCACGCCCGTGTACCGGAGCATGCGGAAGATGTCGGCGGCCTCCCACACGTCGCCCGAGCCGAGGATGAGCCGGTCGGGGTGGCGCCGGACGATGTCGCGCAGCACGTCCCAGCGCGAGGGACCGACGTACTTCTGCTCCACCGTGCGCCCGTGCACCGTCGCCCAGGCGTAGCCGATGCGGAACGCCGCGTCGAGGATCCGCTCGAAGCCCGCGGCCATCGCGGGGGTGTCGTCGTAGGCCCGGCGCAGCTTGACCGTGCAGGGGATCGAGCCCGGCAGCGCCTCGCGCACGGCCTCGAGGATGGCGATGGCGCCCGCCGGCTCGGCGAGCCAGTGCCCCCCGCGCGCCTTGCGATCCACCTTCTTGACGGGGCAGGCGAGGTTGACGTCGATCGTGGCGAAGGTACGGGAGGCGAGCGTCGGAGAGACGGAGCGGCGCGGCGACGGCGGGCCCTCCGGACCCTCGAGGTGCTCCATCGGGTCGTACCAGCCGATCTGGCGCCCGCCGGGAAGGCGGAGGTGGATCCGGAGCGACCCGAGCTCGGGCGCACCGCCGGAGACGCCGTTGGCCCGCGTGCTCGGGTGAACGCCCGGCGTCGCGTAGGCCAGGCGACGGTACTCGACCGCCCGGCGCGCGCCCTGCTCGACCATCTTGAGGGCGGCGGCCGCCATCTCGCGCGGATCGCTCCCCATGATCTGGCCGGCGAGGGGGTGGTCCTCGGCGCCGCCGGGGACGTTGTCCTCGATCTCGCCGAGGTCGGCCTTGGCGAAGCCACGCCCGCCCGCCAGCAGGGTCCGGTCGAGCAGGGCCTCGGTCACGCAGAAGGGGCAGCCGTGACGCCGGGCCATGATCCGCATCGCGGCGTCGGAGTAGCCGCACAGGCCGGCCTGGAAGAACGGCGCATCGAAGCCCGGCGCGAGCGCGGCCAGGCGCGGATCGACGCCCAGGCCCCCGAAGCGGGCGGCCTGCCACGCCGCGGCCTCCATGGCGTCGAGGGCCTCGGCCCCCGGGGCGATGGCCGGGGAGGGCGCGGTCGCGTTGGCTCCCCCGCACCCGTCCGTGTTGCACGCGATCGACATCCACGGGACTATAGGGGAATGCACCAGCGCCTCCCCCGCCGGCCCCGACGCCTCGTTCTCCACCCCGCGGGCCTGCTCGGCGCCGGGCTAGCCCTGGCGGCCGTCCCGGCGGCCTGCACCAGCCACGCGCCGATCGTCCCCGGGCCGGTCTATCCCGGCGAGATGATGCGCGAGGAGACGCTGGACATCCAGGTCTTCCGGCGCACCCAGACCATCGAGCTGACCAACACCACGGCCCGCCGCTTCGGTCCCGGCACGCTCTGGCTCAACGCGCGCTTCGCCCGGGCGATCGACGGGCTGGATGTCGGCCAGACCCTGGTCCTGCCACTCGCCGAGTTCCGCGATGAGTTCTCCGAGCGCTTCCGCGCCGGGGGGTTCTTCGCGACCGAGAAGCCCTACCGGCTGGTCCTGGCGGAGCTCGAGACCGAGGGTCGGATGCGGGGGCTGGTGGTGGTGGGCTCGACGGACGAGTAGGCGCGGGGCGCCGCGACGCCCGCGTGAACCGGCACCCCGCGCGTACGCTTACGCCATGGCCAACGTCCTCGTCGTGGGCCCGCATCCGGATGACCAGGAGCTGGGCATGGGGGGGACGATCGCGCTCCTGGCCGCCCAGGGGCACGACGTGCTCCTCCTGGACGTGACCGACGGCGAGCCGACGCCGCGCGGCGACCCGCACACGCGGGCGCGCGAGGCGGCCCAGGCCGCGCACGCCCTGTCGCCCGACGGCGCGGGCGGACGGCCGGTGCGGCGGGTGCTCCTGGGGCTGCGCAACCGGTTCGTGGAGCCCTCGATCGAGGCGCGCCACCGGGTGGCGGGCGTGATCCGGGCCCACCAGGCCCAGGTGGTCTTCGTTCCCCACGCGGACGACGCCCATCCCGACCACCGCGCGGTGACGCGGATCGTGGAGGATGCGCGGTTCGACGCGAAGCTCACGGGGCTCGACATGCCCGTGCCGACCGGCCTGGCGCCGGGCCCGCCGGTCTACCCGCGCTGGCTCTTCCATTACTACGCGACGCACCTGCGGATCGTGCCCGAGCCGAGCTTCATCGTGGACATCGGCGCGACGCTCGACGCCAAGATGCGGGCGATCGGGTGCTACCGCTCGCAGTTCGAGCTCAACGAGAGGAACCGGGGCGTGCCCGAGTGGGTCCGCGCGGCCTCGGTGTACTTCGGCTCACGGATCGGGAGCGCGGCGGGCGAGCCGTTCTTCGCGCGCGAGCCCCTGGGCCTGAGCGGCCTGGCGTCGCTGCTGGCGTAGGCCCGCGCGAGCCGGCGTACGCTTCCCGAGCGCCATGAATCCCACCGCCGAGCTCCTGCAGCCCGAGGTCCGCGAGCTGATCCAGCAGGGGCGGTACACCGAGCTGCGCGAGGCCCTCCACCTGGTTCCCGCGGCCGATGTCGCCGACATCCTCGCGGGCCTGGAGCCGGCCGAGGCGGCCGTGGCGTTCCGCTTCCTGCAGCGCGACGACGCGGGCGAGGTGTTCTCGTATCTCTCGCCCGAGAAGCAGGAGGAGCTGATCAAGGAGCTGGGGACGGAGGCGTCGGTCCGGCTGATCGAGGCGATGGAGCCCGACGACCGGGCCCGCCTGATCGACGAGCTCCCCGGCGCGGTGGCCCAGCGCATCGTCGCCTCCCTGAGCCCCGAGAGCCGGAGCCAGACGCAGGCGATCCTCGGCTATCCGCCCAAGTCGGTCGGGCGGATCATGACTCCCGACTACATCGCGGTGCGCCCCGGCTGGACCATCACCCAGGCGATGGAGCAGATCCGCCGGCTGGGGCGCGACGCGGAGACCATCAACGTCATCTACGTCATCGACAACGAGGGGCGGCTCATCGACGACCTTCGTCTGCGCCAGGTGCTGCTGGCCGACCCCGCCCAGACCGTCGAGTCCATCATGTCGCGCTCGTTCGTCTCCCTGCGGGCCGACCAGCCGCGCGAGGAGGCGGTCGCCGCCATGGCGCGGTACGACCGCATCGCCCTGCCGGTGGTGGACTCGCGCGGGGTGCTGGTGGGCATCGTGACGGCCGACGACGTGGCGGACGTGGCGCAGGAGGTGGTCACCGAGGACATCCAGATGCTCGGCGGCGTGGGCCCCCTGGCCGCGCCCTACATCCAGACGGGCCACTGGGAGATGTTCCACAAGCGCGGCTTCTGGCTCAGCGCGCTCTTCGTGGGGCAGACGGTGACGATCGTGGTCCTGGTGGCGTTCCAGGAGCACATCGACCGGGCCGCGGTCCTGGCCGTGTTCCTTCCCCTGGTGATCTCGTGCGGGGGCAACTCGGGCTCGCAGGCGGCCACGCTCGTCACCCGGGCCCTGGCCGTCGGCGAGATCGGGGTGTCGGACTGGTGGCGGATCGTCCGGCGCGAGTCGGTGACCGCCGCCATGCTCGCCGTGACCATGGGCGGCATGTCGCTGGCCTGCGTGCTCCTGTTCAACCTCGCCATCTTCCCGGTGATCGCCGTGGAGCGCACGCCCTTCCCGCTCGCGCTGGGCGTGGCCGTGGCGGTCTCGATCGGCGCCGTGGTGCTCTGGGGGACCCTGCTGGGCTCGCTCCTGCCCCTGCTGCTCAAGCGGCTGGGGTTCGACCCGGCGACCGCCTCGTCGCCGATGGTCGCCACGCTGATGGACGCCAGCGGCACGCTCATCTATCTTGGCGTGGCGATCCTCGTCCTGACCGGGACGATCCTGTAGCTCAGGCCGGCTGGGGCGCCGGGGTGAGCCCGCGCACGCTCGCGGCGCGCCGGCGCATGGCCGTGGGCGTCGCCGCGGCCTGCTGCTCGGCCTCGATGAAGCCCTCGCCGAAGCGGAAGAGGCGGAAGCTGTTGCCCAGCACGAAGACCTCGCCCACGAAGTGGTAGAGGGCGGCGACCGGCACCGCCAGCTTGCCCGTGGCGGCGAGCACGAGGCCGATGAGCACGATCACTATCGACGCCGCGATGTTCTGCGCGATGATCGTCCGCGTCCGGCGGGCCAGCTCGATGAGGAACGGCACGCGTGAGAGGTCGTCGTTCATGAGGGCCACGCCGGCGGAGTTGGCGGCGATGTCGCTCCCCCCCAGGCCCATGGCCACGCCCACGTCCGAGGCCGCCAGCGACGGCCCGTCGTTGATGCCGTCACCCACCATCATCACGCGGTAGCCGGCGCCGACCATCTGGCGGATCTGCTCGTGCTTCTCCTCGGGCAGGCACTCGGCCTCGATGGCGTCCACGCCCACGGCCGTGCCCACGCGCCGGGCGACGCCGAGGCGGTCGCCGGTGAAGATCGCCACGTGGCGCACCCCCAGCTCGCGCAGCTTCTGGATGACCGGGCGCGCGTTGCCGCGCACCTTGTCCTCGAGGGCCACGGCGCCGAGGTACTTGCCGTCGCGCATCACGTGCACGCCCGTCATGCCCTCGATCTTCGCCTCGACGGCCTCCAGGTCGGGCCGGATGCCCTTGCTCAGCTCGAGGAGCCAGGAGGCCCGGCCCACGCACAGCTCGCCCATCGACGTCCGGGCCCGCACCCCCCGCCCGTGCAGCTCCTCGTACGCGTTCGACCCGTCGGTCTCGATCCGCGCGGCGCGCGCCGTGGTGAGGATCGACTGGGCCAGCGGGTGGTTGGAGTGCTGCTCCCCGTTGGCGGCCGCCTTGAGCAGCTCCGCCCCGTCCACGCCCGGGGCCGGCACCAGCTTCGAGACCTCGAACTTGCCGGTGGTGAGCGTGCCGGTCTTGTCCATCACCACCGCGTCCACGTTGGCGGACGACTCGAGGTAGAACGTCTGCTTGATCAGGATCCCCAGGCGCGCCGCGGCCGCGAACGCCGCCACCATCGCGCTCGGGCTGGCCAGCAGCAGGGCCGCCGGGCAGGTCACGATCAGCACGGTGATCGCCGCCATCGTCGCCGCGTCGCGCACCGCGGGATCGGGGCTCTGGCTCTTGACGAACCAGACCACGCCCGCCACCGAGAGCGCCACCGGGACGAAGAACGACGCCACCTGCTCGATGAGGAGCTGGCGCGGCGTGCGCGTGGACTCCGCCTCGCGGATGAGCTGGGTGACCTTTCCGATCGTCGTGTCCGCGCCGACCTGGGTCACGGCGATGTCGATCCCGCCGGTCAGGTTCGTGGTGCCGGCGTAGACCGGGTCCCCCGCCTGGACCTCCACCGGCACGGCCTCGCCGGTCAGCGAGGCCTGGTTGATCGTCGAGCGTCCGGTCGCCACCCGCCCGTCCACGGGCAGGTTCTCGCCCGGGCGGACGCGCACGGTCTGGCCGACCTTGACCTCCGCGAGGGCGACCTCGCGCTCCACGCCCGCGTCCACGATCCGCGCCGTGTCGGGCGTGAGCCCGACGAGCTCCTCGATGGCCCGCTGGGCCCCCCAGGCCGTGCGGCTGACGAACTGGTCGGCCAGCACGAGGATGAAGGCCAGCCAGCCCGCCGTCTGGAACGCGCCGATGGTGAGCGCCGCGAGGATCGCCATGGCCGCCAGCGTGGTCGACGACGGCTGCAGGCGCCGGATCTCCGTCAGCGCCGT
>CAYWOF010000139.1:0-3891 GCA_964459825.1 uncultured Phycisphaeraceae bacterium
CTCGCCCCGTCCCAGCGCGCGATGTTCAGGGCCGCGACGCCGCCGGCGAGATCGAACCCGCCCGCGGCGTAGAGCGCGCCCGAGTGGCGCAGCAGGGCGTGCACGCGGAAGGGGCAGTCCACGCACCCGGTGAGCGCGACGCCCCCCGCGAGCGGGTGCCAGGCGCCGGCGCGCCAGTCGGCGATGCTCTCGAACACCTGCCCGTCGATCATGACGAAGTCGCCGCCGACGTGCACCGTTCGCGGCGAGCCGGCCGGCCCGGGCGCGAACGCGAGGACCTGCGCACAGCACCCGATGAAGCCGTGGCTGTTGAACGGGACGGGGATCCCGTTGGCCAGGCCCGACCAGCCCGACCCGCTCCAGCGCGCCACGAGGCTGGCGGGCATCCCCGCGACATTCTCGAAGCGCCCGCCGACGTACAGCGCCGGGCCGAGGTCGTCCTCGATCGGGGCGAGGGCGTGGACGCCCCAGTCCGGCCCCAGGCCCGCGAAGGCCGCGTCCCAGTGCGGCTGGCAGGGCTGGGCGAGGGCGATCGAGCCGGTGAGGGAACCCGCGAGGCCGAGCATCCAGACGCGATTCATGGGGATCTCCTTCCCCTGCTCTGGCCAGATCATTCGCGGGCGCGAGCCCGGAAGTTGCACCTCGCGTGCGCGGGATCCGTTCGGGCACGATCGCGGAACCGGCGCCCGGCGGCCCCTGGGCCTCAGGTCTTGGCGATCACCGGCAACGGCCGGAACGAGCCGTCGAGGATGGCCTTGGAGTCGGCCTTGAGCCACTGCTCCAGGATGCCGGCGTAGACCGTTCGGAAGTCGATCTGGTACTTCAGGTCCCCCTCATCCAGGTCGGTCAGCGAGGGATGGTCGCCGATGATGCCGGGCTTGACCATGGGGCCGACGAGGAACATGGGCGCGGCGGTGCCGTGGTCGGTGCCGCCGCTGGCGTTCTGGCCCACGCGGCGCCCGAACTCGGAGAAGGACATGGTGAGGACGCGCGTGTCGTGGCCCGCGGCCTTCAGGTCGGCGTAGAAGGCGCGCAGCCCGGTGGCGAGGCGGTTGAGGAGCTGGCCGTGGCCGCCCTGCGCGCCGCCCTGGCCCGCGTGCGTGTCGAAGCCGCCCAGCTGGACGTAGTACACGCGCGTCGGAAGCTCGGCGCGGATCATGCTGGCGACCATGGCCAGCTGCTGGGCGAGCGGGTTGTTGTTGGGGTATTCGGCCATCGGGCGCAGGCGCACGGCCTTGCGGATGAGGTCGCTCGAGACCTGGGCGTCGAGCGCGGTGCGCATGAGGAAGGCCGCGTTCGAGCCGTCCCGGGCGCCGTCGGTGCCGGTGCGGGCCTCGATCTTCGCGTAGGGGTCGTTCAGGGCGGGGTGGACATCCTGGCCGATCCAGCGGAAGAGGTCCTCGGTCTCGAAGGCGATGGGCTTGACCTGCTGGCCCTGCATGGCGAGGGGCGCGGTGCGCCCGATGGCGATGCCGGGCATGGAGGAGTCGAGGGCGGACGGGGTAGAGGCGGTAGACACAGGCGGGACGCCTGTGCCACCAGCCCGGGTAGAAGGCTCGGGCTTGCCGGACTCGCCCTTGCCGTAGCCGCAGCACTGGGCGTCGAAGTAGCGCCCGATCCAGCCGTTGCCGGTGGCGCTGGTGTCGGCGGTGTGCCAGATGTCCATGGACTTGAAGTGGGAGCGGTTGGGGTTGGGATAGCCGACGCCTTGGACAACCGAGACGAGCCCCTCGTCGAAGAGCTCCTTGAACGCCGCCATCTGCGGGTGCAGGCCGAGGCCGGCGCGCTCGGAGAGGATGAGGGCCTGGTCCTGGCGGATGGCGATTGCGGGGCGGGCGCGGTAGTAGGCGTCGAAGCCGACGGGGACGACGGTGTTGAGCCCATCGTTGCCGCCGGAGAGCTGGACGACGACGAGGATGTGGTCCTGGGGCACGCCGGGGATGGACGAGAGCCCGAGCGCGGGCATCGGCAGCCCGAGCGCCGAGCGGTTGAGGAACCACGGGACCGTGGCCGCGGCCGAGGCGAGGGTGAGGCCCGAGTGCAGGAACTGGCGGCGGGTGAACGGGAGGTGTGGGCTCATGGGGGGTCTCGAGGAGGAAGAGAAAGTACAAAGTTCAAAGTACAAAGTTCAAAGCGCGGGGGTCGGGCCAAGATCCAAGAAACGAGAAACTCCGGACATACGCCTCTTCCGATTCGGTCGGTCTCCCGTCCTGCTTTTTGCGTTGAACTTTGTGCGTTCCTTTGCCTAGCACAGCTGGTACTCCGGCATCGCCGTGATGAGGACCAGCATGCCCGTGACCATGTCGGGTGTGACCTGGCCGCCGAGGCCTCGGGCGAAACCGGCCAGGGCGGCGCGACCCTCGGTGGGCACGCGTCCGAGGGTGAAGCGGAGCAGGTAGTCGATGACGCGCTCGGGGTCCTTCTCGGCGCCGGGGCTGGCGGCGGCGAGATCGGCGAGCAGCGGGGTCGGGTCGTACCGCTCCGTGGCGGCCAGGGCGTCGTAGCCCACGGGGCGCTTGCCCGTGAGCAGGAACGCGAGGATGTTCTGGCGGACGAAGAGCGTGGAGGTGTTGACCCAGGAGCGCCCGCCATCCCATCCCTTGACGCTGGGCGGGAAGAAGATGTTCTGGCCCATGAGGTCGAGGGCGTCGATCAGGACGGACAGATCGCGGGTGGGCGTGTTCATCGAGCGCACCGCCCCCACTACCAGCTGCACGGGGGACTTGATCTGCTCGCCGATGACGGCCGGATCGTGGAAGTGCTCGCTCAGGAAGAGCCGGCGGAGGACGGGCTTGAGGGCGTAGCGGTAGTCCGCCAGGTCGTCGGCGATGTCCGCCAGCACGCGCCGCGTCGTCGCGTCCAGGGCCCGGTCGTTGTCGGTCGATTCGAGCGGCGGCAGGTCGCGCACGAAGTAGTGGTAGAGCTTGCGGGCGATGAAGCGGGTGCAGGCCCGCTGCGTGAGGATCGCGCGGACGAACCCGTCGCCGTCGAGCGCGCCCGTCTCGCCGAGGATGCGCTTGGGGTCCGCGTCGTGGTCGGCGCGGACGAAGGCGAACTCGTCGTCGCGGAAGGTGTACCCGGTGAGGGCCCGGGCGCCCTCCTTGATGTCCTGCTCGGAGTAGTTGCCGATGCCGAGGCTGAAGAGTTCCATGAGCTCGCGCGCCAGGTTCTCGTTGGGGCGCCCGCGCCGGCTGTCGTTGTTGTCGAGGTACGCCAGCATCGCCGGGTCGCGGATGATGGCGAAGAGCAGGTCGCCGAAGTTGCCCAGCGCGTGACGCCGGAAGGTCTCGTTCTGCAGGAACATGTGGTAGCTGTTCTCGATGGTGCGGTAGCTGGTGGCGAAGTGCCCGTGCCAGAAGAGGACCATGCGCTCCTCGAGGGGGCGCGGCGTCTCGATCAGGCGCGTGAGCCACCAGCGCTGCACCTGACGGATCTGGCGCCGATCGGCCTGCTCGGCCTGCTGACGCGCCAGACGCAGGCGGGCGAGGGTCTCCTCATCCTGCGTGCGCCGCGCGGCCCGCGCCATCATCTGCTCCTCCTCCGACGGAGGGCGCATGATGTTCCGGTCGAAGGCGTCGGCCTTCACCGCATCCAGGGGGACCTTCTCCACATCCAGCAGGTAGTCCACCGATCGGGTCGGACCCCACGAGACGAGCGTCTGGATCTGCTGGGGCGTGCCGCCGAAGCCGGCGCGCCACAGGAGATGTCGCGCCTGCTCGTAGCCGAACGCCGCGGGCTTGATGGCATCGAGCGATGGTGTCGGTCCGTTGCGCCCGCCGCCCCCCCCCCCCCCGGCCCCCCCCCCCCCCCCCGGGGGCCCCCGCCCCCCGGGGCCCCCAACCCACCCCCCGTCAACCGAAACCCCCAAGCCCAAGGAAACACCCCCCCACC
>CAYWOF010000139.1:3901-8202 GCA_964459825.1 uncultured Phycisphaeraceae bacterium
ACTGGGAAGCACCTCCACTCCGCACTCCCCCAGGCCGCCCCCCACCGCCCCAGCCCCGCCCCGCCAGCGCCCAACGCGGCTGGCATCCGCGGCATTGCCCGCGCGGGTTGCCCCAGTTTGGCGTCCACCCCGGCGTCTGTCCACGGGATTCCGGCCCGATTCCCGGAGCGTTTATCGGTTCCGACCGGGTCGCCTTTCGAGCCGGGGCCCGCCCGACGGGTTCCCGGGAGCGCACACGCCCGGACGGTCCGGCCCGGGGCGGGGGCGATAGCATCGGAGATGAACCCGGTTCGCCTGGCGGCCGTGCGCTACCTCAATACCGTCCCCCTCATCGAGGGGCTCGAGAAGCTGGCCGGGCTGGAGCTGCGGCTGGCGGCGCCGGCGGACATCGCCGATCTGATCGCGTCCGAGCGGGTGGATGTGGGCCTGGCCTCGGTCGTGGATGCCCTGCGGTCACGGGTGCCGCTGGCGCTCCTGCCGGTGGGCATGATCGGGTGTGATGGGCCGACCCTGACGGTCCGGGTCTTCTCGCGGGTGCCGCTGGAGCGGATCACGCGCCTGCACGCGGACACGGAGAGCCACACGTCCGTGGCCCTGGCGAGGCTGATCCTCGAGCGGGTTTGGGGTGTGCGCCCGGCGGTGGAGCCGTTCCGGGCCCCGACCGTGGCGCCGGATCTGGACGAGGCCACTTGGCCCGAATCCGTGCTGCTGATTGGGGACAAGGTGGTGCGATCAGCCCCGAATTCCACCGAGTTTCCACATCAACTGGACCTCGGCGAGGCGTGGCGGGATTGGACGGGTCTTCCCTTTGTCTACGCCGTCTGGATGTGCCGGGCGGACGCAGTCGAATCCCCCAGGGTTCGCTTGATCGGGAGGATTCTTGACCGTCAGAGGCGGCGGAACGGGGAGCGTCTGGCGTGGGTGGTCCGGGCTCGCTCGGGCGACCATGGCTGGCCGCAAGACTCGGCCGCGCGGTACCTTGGAGACCTCCTGAGGTACGATGTGGATGCCGGCGCCCGGACCGGCGTGGAGCGATTCGCCGCCGAGCTGGGGCGGCTGGACCCATCGTGCCGGAGCAGCGTCGCCTGGGCCCCATGGCCGCCTCGGGAGCAGGGCGTGCCTTCCCCGGTTGGGGCCTGTCCACCCAGGTGAGGATTGCGTTATCGGACGCACATCCAGCGTGACGACGGTTGCCCGACACGATGGGGAAGCACCGAAGGGCGCGAGCTCTGGTAGAGTGTGGACGCGAGGGAAAGAGAGCCTCATTGGCATGAGGCTTCGTGGCGGTGTTCGGCGCCCGGCTCTGGGCGCTGCATGAACACGACGGGAGAGCACGAATAGGTACGGGGTGAGGGGCCGCCCGTGAGGGGCGGTTCGTCGGGCGTGTTGCGCTTGGTGGGAAGCGCGTATGTGCGGGATCGCGGGCATCATCGGGACCGGCCGGGCTTCCATCGAGCGATCGCTGCGCGCGATGGCCGAGGCCCAGGTCCACCGCGGGCCGGACGACGAGGGGATTGAGATCCTGGCGTGCGATGGGGCGCACGAGGGGCGGTTCGTCGGGCTGGCGCAGCGCCGGTTGTCGATCATCGATCTCTCGCCGCTGGGGCACCAGCCGATGGTGCACCCGGAGACGGGGGACGTGCTGATCTACAACGGGGAGCTTTACAACTTCCAGTCGCTGCGCCGGCGTCTGGAGGGGTCGGGGTGCGTGTTCCGGGGCCGGTCGGACACGGAGGTGCTGCTGCACGCGCTGGTGCACTGGGGGGCCGAGGCGCTGCGCGAGCTGGCGGGGATGTACGCGCTGGCGTTCTACCGGGCGCGCACCCGGACGCTCCTGCTGGCGCGGGACCCGATGGGGATCAAGCCGCTGTACGTGACCCCGGGCGCCGAGTCGTTCGTGTTCGCGAGCGAGGTGCGCGCGGTGCTGGCGTCGGGGCTGGTGCAGCCGGTGCTCGACGCGCGCGGGGTGGCGGGGCTGCTGGCGTACGGGTCGGTGCCGCCGCGCTCGACCTTCTTCCGCGGGATCGACACGTTCCCGCCGGGGTGCTGGCAGGAGATCGCGCTCGGGGGCGACGGGCGGATCGTGGAGGGGGATCGGGTGCGGTTCTGGCACTACCCGCGGACCGACCCGGGGCTGGACGAGGTGAGCGCGACGGCGCGGGTTCGCGAGACGCTGGACCTGGCGGTTCGGGAGCACCTGGTGAGCGACGTGCCCGTGGGGGTGTTCCTCTCGTCGGGGCTGGACAGCACGATCGTGGCGGGGCTGACGGCGCGCCACACGCGCAACCTGCACACGATGACGGTGGGCTTCGCGGAGCAGCCGGACATGAGCGAGGTGGACGTGGCCCGGGGGACGGCCCGCCGGCTCGGCGCCACGCACACGGAGCTCCAGATCACGGGGCACGACGCGGAGGAGGCGACGCGCGACTGGTTCCGCGCGCTCGACCAGCCCTCCGTGGACGGGCTGAACACGTACGTGATCTCGCGGGCCGTGCGGGCCAGCGGCATCGTCGTGGCGCTGTCGGGCCTGGGGGGCGACGAGCTCTTCGGCGGGTACCCGAGCTTCCGCGACGTGCCGCGGTTCGCGCGCCTGGGCCGGCGCCTGGGCTGGATGCCGGGGTGGGCGCGGGCCGCGCTGGCCCGGACGGCGGCCGCGCGCCAGACGCCCGAGGTGCGCGACAAGGCGGGGGACATGGCGCGGTGCGGCGCCGATGTGCTGCGTCTGGCGCTGTATCGGCGCCGGCTGATGTCCGATCGCCAGCTGGACCGCCTGGGCCTGCGGGCGCGTGACCTGGACCTGGACGCGACGTTCGTCCCCCGGGAGGCGCTGGAGGAGGTCGAGGTGCTCAAGGGGGACGAGATCGCCGAGGTCTCGCGCGCCGAGTCGCAGTTCTACATGCGCACGATGCTGCTGCGCGACAGCGACACCAACGGCATGGCCCACGGGCTGGAGATCCGCGTGCCGTTCCTCGACCGGCGGATGCTCGATCTGGCGCACGCCATCCCGGGCCCGGTGCGTGTCCCGCGGGGCCGGCCGGGCAAGCACCTGCTGCGCATGGCCTTCCCGGACCTGCTCCCGCCCGAGATCCAGGGCCTGGCCAAGCGCGGGTTCTGGCTGCCCATCCGGCGCTGGATGGTGGGGCCGCTCCGGGGGGCCTGCGAGGAATCGCTGGGGTACGCCAAGACCATCACGGTGCTGCGCCCGCAGGAGATCGACGCGGTGTGGTCGCGGTTCCTGAGGGCGCCGGACACGCAGGTCTGGTCGTGGGCGTTCCTGCTGTGCGTGCTGGGCAAGTACGTCAAGAACACGGTGCTGGCGGCGCAGACCCGGGCGGCGCAGCTGGGCCAGGCGCAGCCCACCACGCTCCGGCTGGTCGATGCGCCGGCCCGGCGCCCGGTCAGGCGCCGGGCGCGCCTGGGGCGGCGCTGACGGCCCGGGCGTACATCGCCTCGATCCGGGCGGCCACGCGGTCGGTGTCCAGGAACTCGAGCGTCCAGGCCCGTCCGCGCCGGCCCATCTCCGCGAGCCGGGCACGGTCCGAGAGCAGGGCGCGGATGGCGCCCGCGATGGCCTCGGGGGAGGCGTCGGCGATGAGCGCGCCCCCGCTGGCCTCCAGCTCCGGCCAGGTGTCCACGCCCCGGGTCGTGACCACCGGCAGGGCGCTGGCCAGGGCCTCGAAGAAGACGAACCCGAAGTTCTCCTGGCTCGTGGGGAGCACGAAGAGGTCGCACGCCCGATAGAGCGAGAGCTTCTCGGCGCCCACGACGAGCCCGAGGAACTCGACGCGGTCCTCGAGGTGGAGGGACCGGGTCAGCTCGCGCATCCGGGCGGCGTAGTCGGCGTCGCCCGCGCCGGCGATGAGGAGGCTCACGTGGAGCGGCTGGCGCGGGTCGTCGCGCAGGATCGCGCCCGCGCGCACCAGGTGCTCGACGCCCTTCTTGTAGTTCACGCGGCTCAGGAAGAGCACGCTCGGCCGGCCCGCGCGCAGCAGGGGGAATCGCGCCCGCGCCGCCTCCGGGCCCGCGGGCGACCGGTAGTCGGCCAGGTCCATGAGGTTGGGGATCACGATGCCCCGCCCGCGCGGGAACCACTTGCCCGACTGGTCGAGCTCGGCCTGGGCCGTGCAGTGGACGAAGGCGGCCCGCTCGAGCATCCGGCGCCCGCCGAGGGCGAGGTAGAGACGCTTCTTGGGCCCCTTCTGCGCCATCGACCAGTCGTCGAGCATGCCGCGAAGGCTGACGACGTAGGGCACGCGGGCGCGCCGGGCGGCGCGGCTCCACTGGAGGTTGGCCGGCTCCCA
>CAYWOF010000140.1:0-8189 GCA_964459825.1 uncultured Phycisphaeraceae bacterium
TTCAAGGGTATCGAACCCTACCGGAGCGGGGCGCGCCGCGCGTTCAGGGCCGGCTAAGGGCGCGTGAAGACTGGCGCCTCGCTCCACATCCGTCCCCCCGCCGGGCATGGCTCAGTGGAGGAGGGCGCGCCCGAACTCACCGGGTTCGAAGTAGTGGGCCTGCGCCGTGTCCACGGCGAAGGGCGCCATCGCGCCCGGGGAGAGCCCGGTCCGGGCCGGCACGCGGGCGACCACGCGAACGTCGCCCGGCGCGGAGGCGGAGACATCCATGGTGTCGCCGAGGGGCTCGACGACACCGACGCGAAGCTGGAGGACCGGCCATTCGGGCCGGGCCTCGGCGGTCTCGCGCAGCGACTGGGGCCGGAGCCCGAGGACCACCTCGCGCCCGGCGTGGGGCCCGAGGCGCGCCCGGTGGGCCGGCGCCACCGGCAGGCGCAGCTCGGCGCTCGCCCGGGCCACGAAGACGAGCGCCCCGTCGGCGCCCTCGATCCGTCCCTCGATAAGGTTCATGGGCGGCGTGCCGATGAATCCGGCGACGAAGCGGTTGGCGGGCCGGGCGTAGACCTCCAGCGGCGGCCCGACCTGCTGGAGCAGCCCGCGCGACATGACGGCCACGCGGTCGCCGAGCGTCATGGCCTCCTCCTGGTCGTGGGTGACGTAGATGGTGGTGGTGCGCAGGCGGTGGTGGAGGGCCTTGAGCTCGGCGCGCGTCGTGATGCGCATCCGGGCGTCGAGGTTCGAGAGCGGCTCGTCGAAGAGGAACGCCTTGGGCTCGCGCACGATCGCCCGTCCGACCGCGACGCGCTGGCGCTGCCCGCCCGAGAGCTGGCGCGGGCGCCGGTCGAGCAGCTCCTCGATCCCGAGAATCCGGGCCGCCTCGCGCACGCGCCGGTCGATCTCCGCCCGGGGGAGGCGCCGGAGGGTCAGGGCGAAGGCCATGTTCCGGCGCACGGTCATGTGCGGGTAGAGCGCGTAGTTCTGGAAGACCATGGCCACGTCGCGGTCCTTGGGGGCCACGCCGTTGACGACCCGGCCGCCGATGCCGATCGTGCCGGCCGTGGCCTCCTCGAGGCCCGCGACCATGCGGAGCGTGGTGGTCTTGCCGCACCCGCTCGGGCCCACCAGCACCAGCAGCTCCCCGTCGGCGATGGCGAGGGAGAGATCGCGGACCGCCTCGTGCCCGCCGGGGTAGACCTTGCGCACGGCGGTGAGGGTCACTTCGGCCATGAGAGACTGCAACGGCTGGGAGGCGTGGGAAGGAGCCCGGCGGGCCAAGGTCAGCGTAATCGCTCGGCGCCCGAGCGACAACCGGCACAGGCGTCAGGGCTTGCCGCGGGGACCCGGACCGCACGGACGCGGGGGCCAAGTGGCCGGGGGGCCGGGCCGATAGCGGACGAGCGAGGAGACGGTCCATGAGCACGTCCGAGCGCGCGTTCAACCAGGTGAAGGCGATCCTTGGGAAGCTGGATCGCTCCATCGACGAGGCGCGGGAGAAGCGCACGCGGACGCCCATGCCCGCGCCGCCCCCGCTGCCGGTCCGGCCCGAGCCGGCCACGCAGGCGGCCATCGTGCCGCCCGCGCCCGCGCCGGGGCCCAACGGCTCGGCCTACGGAAGGGCCCAGCCCCTGCCGCGTCAGAACGGATCGCACCAGAACGGCACGCACCCGAACGGCGCGACCATGCAGCGGTGGGGCACCTGATCCGGCCCGCGCGGGCCAGACCGGTGGGGTAAAGAGGGGGGCGGCGAAGGACCGATCGGCGAGGGGGCGCAGGAGCGAGAGCCAGATGTTCGGCAAGCACCGTCGGCGTCAGGGCGAGGCCAGCCAGCCCGAGGTTCGGGCGCGCCCCGAGGGCGTCCATCGTTCGACCGGAGCGCCCCTGCCCGATGCGGACTTCTCTCCGGGGGGCGCGAGCCATGAGCGCCGCCTCTCCAGCTTCGATCGCCTGGGCCAGACCCTCGTCGCCACCCTGACCGTGGGCACGCTCTCGGGCCCGGAATCGGTCGACCTCGTCGCCGAGCTCTGCGAGCAGATGAAGGCCGTGCGCGAGACGGACACGGACCAGGGCCCGGCCACGGCGGCCCGCCACGTCGTGCTCGACCTCCAGAACGTCCAGTACATGGACTCCATGTGCATCGGGGTGATGGTGGAGTTCCTCACCAAGCTCAACGCCGCGGGCGGGCGCATCGCCCTGGTCAACACGGCCCAGAACGTCGAGTACCTCTTCAAGCTGACGCGCCTGGATCGGGTGTTTCCCATCTGCCGCGACGTGATGAAGGCCATCGAGATGGTGGAGCGCGAGGGCTGACTCGCGGGGCGCCCGCGCTGCGACCGGCCCCGCGCCGCCCAGACGCCCGGGCCACCCGCCCCCGGGTGGTGCCTCAGAGACTGTGACACTTCCCCCCTCCGGCCCCGGTTGGCCCCGAAAGCCGCGGGGCGTATCATTGGCGGCGGCCGGACAGGCCCCTCGATGGCCGGCGACTTTGGGGATTGGTGTAACGGTAGCACGACTGACTCTGGATCAGTTAGTCTAGGTTCGAATCCTAGATCCCCAGCTTTCCCAAGGGTTTACGATCGAGTGACAGGGCGTGCCAACTCGCGCCCGGTGGCGACGTTGCGCCGATTCCGAAGCGTGCTAAGCTTGCCCGGAGCGTTGTCCCCGGGGGACGGAAGATGTCCGCGCGAGTTGCCATCCCCATCCGTTCGGCGCCCCGCCTCTCGGGCGTGTTGGTGCTTTGGGCGATCCTCGCGGCGGTCCTGGCCCAAGGCTGGCTGGCCGGCGCGCACGCGGGACACCGCCACGGTCCGCCCGTCGCGCACGGGTCCGCCGCGTCGAACGGTTCGGCCGATCCGGCACACTCTCCCCGCACTCCCCCGGCGGACGACGAGTCGCGTTGCCCGATCTGCCTGGCGCTGAGCGTCGGGCAGGGGGCGGCGCTGCCCGACCCGTGCGGGGCGGTCGTCGCGCCCGCGGATGGCGCCGGCCGGGCGATGTCGGGGCCGTTGCTGGCCGGTCCGGTTGTGGCGGCGGAGCTCACGCCGCGGGTCTCGCGCGGCCCTCCCGGCACGTGACCTCGCCCGGACGCTGATGCGCACCGGTTCCGGCGCGCCGGCCCCACCACGGCCCGCGCGTCACGGCGCGCTCCGATTCTCCGCCGCTCGTCTCGAACGACACTCCTTTCCCGGAGGTGGCCCATGCGCCCTTTCCGCGCCGGTGCGCGCGCGTTCACGCTCATCGAGCTTCTCGTCGTCGTCGCGCTCGTCGCCCTGCTCATCGGCATCCTCCTTCCGGCCGTCGGCGCGGCCCGGCGCGCCGGCATCGCCACGCGCTGCCTCTCCAACGTGCGCCAGCTCGAGCTGGCGCACGTGCTCTACCTGAACGACCATCGCGAGGCCTTCGTGGATGCGGGCCTGCCCCACGGCGGGCCCGGCGCTCCGCGCACGGCCTGGCCGGTCGCCCTCGAGCCCTACTACGGGTCCGATCCGGTCATTCGTTCCCCCGGCGACAGGAGCCCGTTCTGGCCCATCGCCCAGGGCGGCGCCCACGGCGGCCTCACCCTGGCGCAGGTCCTCGAGATGATCGCCCAGGGCCAGACGCCCCAGCCCACGCAGGTCGCCCGGTGGACCAGCTACGGGCTCAACAGCTTCACGACCCGGTTCGCGCAGCCGTCCATCCAGCACCCCACCACGGGGCGCTGGCTGGGGCCGTGGGACACGCTCGCGCGGATCGACCGACCCTGGGCCGTCGTGCACTTCCTCCAGATGACGGAGGGCCTGGAGGGCGACCCCGGCGGGTTCGCCCGCTCCGACCACGTTCACCCCGAGGACTGGGGCCTCCTGGGCGCGCCGGGAGCGCCCGCGGCCGCGGCGGCCCAGATGGAGACCAACGCGCACGGCGGCCCTCGGAAGTCGTGGGAGGCCACGGCCACCTACGGCTTCATCGACGGGCACGCCGCCACGCTCCCGTTCAAGCGGGTGTACCGCGACCCCACCGACAACAGCTTCTGCCCCGATTTCGCCCGCTGACCGCCCGTTGCCGTTCCACATCGCACACAGGGAGTTGAGACCATGAAGGCCTGTCAAGTCATCGCGGCGCTCGCGTGCGCGACCGTCGCGACCATCGCCCGCGCCCAGCTGCACGCGACCGATGTCGCCCTGAAGCAGGAGAACGGGCGCCTCGTCACCGGCCGCGTGGACCCGACCACCGGAACCGCGCAGTTCCCTTGGCGACTGTTCACCACGGAGCTCGGCGACCCGCTCCCCAACACCACCACCGAGCCCGGCTTCGACTCGGAGGCGGGCGCCCTCCCCGCCGGGACCGTGATCGGGATCTCGATCCGCAGGGCCCTGCGCGTGTGGGACGGGCACGCCTTCGAGGCGATCCCGGTCGAGCGGGTGGAGATCATCCGCGCCCAGACGATCGCCACGCCGCCGGCCGATCCTCCCCTCTGCCACGCGGGTCCCGGCGTGGCGCTGGGGCTCACCAGCCCAACCGGCCACCTGCACGTGCACCCGGCGTACCGGTTGACCGAGCCGGGCGCGCCGGGCGTGTACCTGCTGGAGCTCGAGGCCTGGCGCACGGAGGCGGCGCTCGGCGTGTCCGAGCCGTTCTGGCTCATCCTCGGCCAGAACGAGTCGGGCGCGGCGATCGAGGCGGCCGAGGCGTGGGTGCTGGAGGTCCTGCTGTGTCCGGCGGACTTCAACCGCGATGGGGCGCTGAGCGTGAGCGACTACATCGCGTTCCAGACGGCGTTCGCCCTGGGCGCCGGTCGGGCCGACTTCAACGGGGACTGCGCGCACAACGTGAACGACTACATCGCGTTCCAGACGGCGTTCGCCCTGGGTTGCCCGTAGGCCGGACTTCCGCCAGGCTGACACCCGCCCGGCGCGGCGTTCATCGGAACGTCGCGCGGGTCGTGGGGCGCAACCGCTACCATGCTCCGCTCGCATTCCCCGCCGATGTTCCGCGATCACAGGGGACACCTCACCATGGCAGCCAGGACACTCGGACTCCTCATCGCGCTCGCATCCGCCCTGCCGACGCGCGCTGCGGCGGTCGAGCCGCCCGTCAAGGTCTTCATCCTCGCCGGCCAATCGAACATGGAAGGGCAGGCGGTCGTCGACCTGGAGGGCGAGGCCTACAACCACGGCAAGGGAACTCTCGAAGCGCTGTTGCGCGATCCGGCCAGGAGAGATCGCGTTCGCCACCTGAAAGACGAGACCGGCGGCTGGCGTGTCCGCGATGACGTCCGGGTCCGGTTTCAGCCCGGGGAGGGACCCCCGCGAAGCGGCCCTCTCACCATCGGCTTCACGGCGTACGAGGGGCGCCATCACTTCGGGCCCGAGCTGCAGTTCGGCCACGTGCTCGGCGATGCGCTGGAAAACGAAGTCCTGATCATCAAGACGGCGTGGGGCGGCAAGAGCCTCTACGCGGACTTCCGCCCTCCCTCGTCCGACGGCCCGACGGGGCCGTGCTACACGCTCATGATCCAGCAGGTCCGGGAGGCGCTGGCCGGTCTCGCTCACGATCGCCCCGATTCGAAGTCGTCGGGGTACGAACTCGCCGGCTTCGTCTGGTACCACGGATGGAACGACGGGTGCGACCCCGAGCACGCGGTGCCCGAGTACGAGGCCAACCTGGTCAACCTGATCAGGGATGTTCGGAAGGACCTCTCGGCCCCGGAGCTTCCCGTGGTCATCGGCGAGTTGACCGGGCCCTGGGTCGAGGCGCCCGGCGAGTGGGACCGGCTGCGCAAGGCCCAGGCCGCCGCCGCCGCGCGGGACGAGTGGAACGGGCGCGTCGTGTTCGTGCCGACCGCGGCGTTCGTCCGCAAGCCCGAGGATTCGCCGAACCCGACGCACGCGCATCACGAGTTCGGGAACGCGGAGACCTGTTTCCTGGTCGGCGACGCTCTGGGCCAGGCGATGCGATCGCTGGTGGTGGGGGAGGCCGCGCCCGTCCCGGCGCCCGCGCCGGCGGCGGCTGTTCCCGAAGACGGGGAGCTGTCGGGCTACATGCTCGTCCCCGTCGAGCGGGCCCCCGCGGAGTTCAACGCCGGATTCTCGCTGTACTCCGCGGCGTGGCCGATCGTCGAGCGCTACCCGGGCTCGCGTTTCCAGACCGGGCTCTTCGGCACCTGGATGTTCGCGCAGTTCGAGGGCGAACCTCCCAAGGACCTGTACTCGGACATCGAGGGCGGCCTCGGGTGGTGGCGTGACACGCGGTTCGCAACCGCCACGCCCAAGTTCATCATGGGGGGCGTCGCGCCGAACTTCTCCTCCTGGGCCAACGGCCCGGGCGCGGGCAAGGGACGAAACTGGGACCAGCCGCTCGGCAAGTACGCCGTCGCCCAGCTCAGCCCCTGGGTGGTCTGGCCTCCGGACGGGCTCAATCTCGCCCAGGGCACCTGCGGCGAGCTCTTCGGATACGGCTACCTGCCGCTGCCGCTGATCGACGCCAAGCCCACGACGGCCGGCGAGCCGATCCCCACCGGCGACCAGTGCTGGACGCTCTTCCTCAACACGGCGAACTTCAAGGGACCGGTGTGCTTCTTCACTCCGTTCTTCTGGTCGGCCGCGGCGGTCGAGCACCCCGAACTCGCGGGCCAACTGCTCGACTCGCGCCCTTCCAACCCGAACAAGGCGTTCCAGATGGAAACGCAGTGGGTGCCCGCCAGGCTCGCCACCGAGGGCGCCGGGGGCGGCGCGCCGCGGACCTACGCCCGAACCGCGCCCGTCAGCTTCCCGATCGACGCGCAGGGCCGCACCGTGGTCCTTCATCGGTTGACCACGTACACACGGGAAGCACTCACCGAGCCGGTGCGGCGGTGGTTCGCCGGGGGCGAGGCGGCGAGCGGGGCCATCGATCCCGGGGCATCGCACGTGCAGCGGTTCGGCGAGGGGGGAGGCTCGACTTGGCGGATCTTCGCCGACGGCGCGGGGAAGAACGATCGACGGGAGATCGACTGGGCCCGATTCGGGACGCCCGTCGCGCACGATCCCGCGACCTTTGGGTACCGATGGAACGAGGCGCTCGTGCGTCCGGTGGGCGACGGCGGAGGGCGCCGCGTGCGGCTCCCTGAGTACTACCGACTGGACGAGGTCGATGGGCGGCCGCCGCGCTGGTCGGCGGTCGCGTCCGACGATATGCCGGCCGAAACCGGCCTCCACGCGCTCCGGTTCGAGACGCCCCGCGAAGAGGGCGAGGGCCCGTACGTGACGCCGGACTCCCCGGAGAGCCCGTTCCGCTCGCCGGGGCCGGTGGCCGGTCCCTTCGAGGCGACGCTCGGCGACGGCAGCGTCGTGACCTACGCGTGGTACCGCTTCGCCGATCAGCCCGCGATGCTCCGCGCGGACCTGACCGCTTCGGAACGGGCGGAGGCGCAGCGTCGGATCGAACTCCTGCACCGCGCGTGGACGAAGGATCGCGAGTATCTCGCTCCCCCAACGACGGGCTCGCTGGCATCGATCGATCCGGCCCTCATCGTGACGCCGCCTCCGGGCCTTGAAGTCGGCTATGTGCCGATCGCCGTGCGCCAGGAGCGGCCGGGCGCGCGTCGCTGATCCCGTCCCGCTCGAAGCCGGCGATTCACCGACCCCAAGGGGCGCTACCGCCCTCGCACGATACCATCCGCCCATGGACGTCCGGGTCATCAGCATCGGCACCCTCGCGGCGCACCCCCTCTGGGGGGAGAAGACGCCGGTGCGGACGGGGCACGGGACGACCACGCTGCTCCGGGCCGAGGGGGCGCGCGGGAGCGCGCCCCGCGTGATCCTGGTCGATCCCTCCCTGCCGGAGCCGGCGCTGGCCGCGCGCCTGCGCGAGCGCGCGGGCATCGGGCCCGACGAGGTGACCCACATCCTGCTCACCAGCTTCAACCCCGAGCTTCGGCGCGGGCTGGCGGCGTTCGACCACGCCACCTGGTGGATCGGGCAGGCGGAGCGCGAGGCCATCGGCCTGGCCCTCGTCGAGCGCGTGCGCATCGCCGCCGAGGCCGGCGCGGGCGAGGAGCTGCAGCGGACCCTGACGCAGGAGATCGCGCTCCTCAAGCGCTGCGAGCCGGCGCCCGACCACCTGGCCGCCTCCGGGCCGACCCGCGCCGACCTCTTTCCCCTCCCGGGCGTCACGCCGGGGCTCTGCGGCGTCATCGTCGCCGGAGTTGCGCGAGGATGCGCACGCGGCGAGGGAGA
>CAYWOF010000141.1:0-1762 GCA_964459825.1 uncultured Phycisphaeraceae bacterium
GATCGGTCGGGCCGGGAGAACGTGCTCGCCGTTGACGATCAGGCATCGCTGGTGACCCCGGCGGCCAAGCGGCTGCGCGTGGCGGTCGTGACCCGCGACGACGTGTTCATCTCCCTGGCCCTGGAGGGATTGCCCCTGGCGGAACTGCGGACGCTCACTCCCGAGGAATACGGCGCGATGCGCGCCGATGAGACCGGCTCCGGCCCGTTCGATGTGGTGGTCCTCGACGGGTGGCTCCCGCCCCCGCCGGAGGGCGCGGATGCCACGCTCCCGCCCGGGCGCTACCTCATCTTCGATGCGGTCCCCCCGCCCCCGTGGGGGGCGCTCGAGCACGGAGCGGGCGGCGCGGCCGTGATCCTGGACTGGTCGCGCGACCACCCCGCCCTCCGGGGGCTCACGCTCGACAGCCTGGTGATCGCCAAGACCCGGTCCGTCGAGGTCCCCCGGGGGAGCGCCGCGACGGTCCTGGCCAGCGCCGACACCGGCCCGGCCATCCTGGAGATGGCGGGCGTCGGCACGCGCGCGATCGTCGTGCCGTTCGACGTGATGGAGACGAGCTGGCCCGTCGATGTGAGCTTCGTGGTCTTCCTGGCGGCCGCGCTCAACTACCTGGGCGACGACCAGGCCGGGCTGGGGCCCGCCGTGCTGCCCGGAGAGGTCCTGCGCGAGCGGCTCCCCCCCGACGCAACGGCCATTCGCCTGCGCAAGCCGGACGGGACGGAGACGTCGCACATCCCCGGGCCCGACGGCTGGACGAACTTCGGCGTGGTCCGGCGCGCCGGCGTCTACTACGCGCGCTGGACGGGCAGGCCGGGACCCACGGACTGGGAGCTCGACGGCGCGCCCGCCCGGCCCATCGCGGTGAACCTGCTCGACCCGCGCGAGTCGGACGTGGGCACGATCCAGAACCTGGCGCTGGGAACCGACACGGTGAGGGCCGTCGAAGAGCAGCGCGGGAAGGTCACGCGCCAGCTCTGGCCGTGGCTGCTCCTCGCGGCCCTGGGCGTGATGCTCCTCGAGTGGTACGTGTACAACCGGAAGGTGCAGGTCTAGAGAGGGCGCAGCAGAGTGGCCGAGCAGCCCAACAGCCGATGGCGGACGAGATACGCCTGGTTCCACCTGCTTCTCGGCGCCTGTGCGGCGCTGGCGGTCGGGCCGTTGCCGGTGCTCGCCCAGGCGCCGACGCGGGCCCAGGGCCCGAACTTCTACGCCGACTTCGGGTTCGCCAACCGTTGGATGGCGGACCGGTGGACGCCCGTCACGATCTGGATCGACGGGGGCGAGAAGCCCCTCGGGGGTTTCGTGGAGGTGGAGTTCGCGCAGGACCCCACCCAGCGCACGCGCATCCGGACACCCTTCGCCGCCACGCCCGGGCTGACGACGCCGGTCCCGGTGGTGGCCTTCATCCCGTCCTTCACGGCCCGCGTGGATGTCAGGCTGCGCGACGAGCGGGGACGCGAGATCCGCTCGCTGACGTACGCCTCCAGCAGAGGCACGGACGAGGCCATGCTGCCCCCGCCCCTCGAGGCCGGGGACGCCCTGTTCCTCAGCGTCGGACGGACCTCGCTCCCGGAGGCGATCCGCGCCTGGGCCACGGAAACCGGGTCCGACCGGTTGAACCGCTACTTCGCGGCTCGCGCCTCGCAGCCCGAGCCGGGGTCGGTCCTCGATCAGATGGCCATCGAGGTCGCGTGGCGGCGCGCCGCGGGCGCGACGATCCCCCCGGGTCAGATGCCCCTGGCCTGGACCGCCTACGACGGGG
>CAYWOF010000141.1:1772-3330 GCA_964459825.1 uncultured Phycisphaeraceae bacterium
CGGGGCCACGGTGCTGGTCGTGGAGGGCGAGGCGGGCGCGAATGCCGATCCGCGGGCGCTCGACGCCGTGCACCGCTGGGTCCACTCGGGGGGACGGCTGGTGGTGATGGCCCATGGTCCCGGCTCGGCGTGGCGGTCCTTCCTCCCCCCCGGGCCGGCGGGCGAGCTCGTCGAGGTGGAGGCCCTGGCGACCGCCCCCACTCCCGCGCCCATCGCGGACGCCCTGGAGCGTGCGCGGGACTTCGCCCGGCGCGCCGGCCGGCGCGCGGAGGAGACCGCGGTGCCGGGCCAGGCGCCGGAGCCGGAGCGAGCGCCGCTCGCGGCCGCGGAGTCCATCGTCGATGCCGCGCGCGAGATGAGCATCCGCTCGATCCGCCTGACGGCGCGGGGCCGCGCCGAGGGATGGACGATCCGTTGGGAGGACGCGAGCGCGCGAGTGGCGGGAGCCTCGCCGAGCCGGGGGGCGCTGGCCGAGGGCCCGGTCGGGTTCGGGTTTGTCACCGTGCTGGGGCTCGAGCCGGAGCACGCCACGGGCACTCTCTCCACCGCCTCGTCGGGAGTGATCTGGCGCGATGCCCTGAGCACCGCCGCCGCGCCCTGGCTGCGCGAGGCGGTGGAGGCGCCGCGCGCCGGGTTCTGGGGTGAACCGCGGGATGAGTCCGGGGCGGCGCTGCGGTCGATCCTCAACCGCCTGGCGGCGACGCCCGTGGGGGGCGGGGGGCTCTTCCTGATCGTGATCGGCGGTGTGGCCGCCCTCGCGCTGCTCATGGGTCCGGGGGACTACTGGCTGCTCGGGCGCCTGCGGATGTCGCAGCGCTCCTGGCTGACCTCACTCGTCTGGATCGCGCTGGCGTCGACCGTCGCCTACCTGGGGCCGCTGGTGGTGCGCACCGAGCCATCGACCATCGGGCGCGTCGCGGTGACCGACGCGCTGATCGATCCGGAGAGCGCAGGCCCGACCCTGGCCCAGCGCGCGGGAGTGACCAGCCTGTTCACGGTTCAGAGCGGCGAGGCCCGGCTCGACGGCGTGCCCGACAGCTCGTGGTGGCACGGCGTCTCGGCGCTGGAGACCTTCGGTCGGGGCGCCGAGCGCGCGGGGGCCGTGGTGACGACGCGCCAGGCTATCGGCGCGGTCAACGACCGCGGCAACCCGCTGGAACGCATCGCGCTCGGGCTGTGGACGTACCGCACGTTCGTGGATCGGAGCGCCCTGGACACGCGCCTGACGGCCACGGTCGCACGCGAGGGCGACGTCTGGCGGGCGACGGTCGAGGGGCTGCCGCCCGGCACCCGGGTCAAGGGCGTCGCGCTGGCGGGCCGGCACGCCCTGTGCACCGCGGGGGAGATGGACGCACCGGCGACGGCCGACGAGCACGGACGGCTCGAGGTGGCGCTGACCCGCGCCGGCCCTCGCGCCGGCGGCTCACCGGGCGAGGGGATCGCGCCCGTGAGCGCGCTCGCGTCCTCGGTCCGGCCCGACGCCGCCGACATCGCCCTGGCGGATGCGCACCGCCTGCGCGGCCCGCGCGAGCGCACGGTGTCCATGCTCCGGCGCCTC
>CAYWOF010000141.1:3340-8169 GCA_964459825.1 uncultured Phycisphaeraceae bacterium
GCGCCTCGAGAGCGGGGGCTGGGGTGTGCTCCAGCTGACCCTGTCCGACCCGCCGCCCGAGCCGGGGGTCCAGTGGCCCTGCGAGCACGCGAACGCGGAGCTCCTCCGGCTCCTCATCCCGCTCCCCGCGGAGGACCAGCCATGATCGAGTTGAGGGGCGTCACCAAGCGTTTCGGCGCGCTCACGGCGGTGGACGATCTCACGCTGGACATCGGGGCCGGGCAGGTCTTCGGCTTCATCGGCCCCAACGGGGCCGGCAAGTCCACGACCATGAAGATCCTGGCGTGCCTCCTGGCCCCCGATGCCGGAACGGCCAGGGTCTGCGGGCTGGATGTCACGCGCGACGGCGCCTCGATCCGGCGCCTCATCGGGTACATGCCCGACTTTCTCGGGGTCTACGACGACCTGACGGTGGACGAGTACCTCCAGTTCTTCGCGGCGGCGTTCGAGATCCCGCGCGCCAGACGCCGGGCCGTGATCGACGGCGTGCTCCAGCTCACCGACCTGACGGACAAGCGCCGCGCGATGGTCGACAGCCTGTCGCGCGGGATGACCCAGCGGCTGGGCGTCGCCCGCGTGCTCATCCACGAGCCCAGGGTCCTGCTCCTCGATGAGCCGGCCAGCGGCCTCGACCCGCGGGCCCGGATCGAGATGCGCTCCCTCCTGACCGAGCTCGGACGCATGGGCAAGTGCCTCATGGTCAGTTCCCACATCCTCACCGAGCTGGCCGAGATGTGCACGAGCATCGGCATCATCGAGCGGGGGAAGCTGCTGTACGCCGGGCCGATCGAGGAGGCCTACCAGCGGGCGCGCGGCGGCGAGCGCATCGCCGTGCGCCTGGAGGATGGCTCCGACCCCGACACCGCCGCCCTGGCGCTGCGCCGCGACGGGCGCGTCGCGTCGGCCGAGCGGGAGAACGGCCAGCTGGTGATCGAGCTCACCCCGGGCGAGCACGGGCACCACTTCCTGCTCGAGCTGCTCATCGGGAGCGGCGCTCGCGTGGCCTCGTTCACGCCGCAGAAGATCAAGCTGGAGGACGCGTTCCTGAGGCTGACCAAGGGCCAGTTGCAGTAGGAGGCTCGCCCTCGCGTCCCGAGTCGCGGGCGGGCCCCGACCCGACGCGTCCCTCGTGTCCCCGCATCCGATCCGGCAGGCGAACACCCCGGAACCCGCTTCCATGACCCGCGCCGTCCGCATCCTCCGCTCCCTCAGCCCGATCGGGCTCTTCCTCGGCCCGATCTTCCAGCGCGAGGTGCGCGCCTCGGGGCGCCGGCGCGGGACGTACTGGCTCCGCTTCCTCTACACCTGCGGCGTGCTGGTGGTCGTCACGATCATGTTCGTGGGCCTGCGCCAGGAGCTGGCCGGGCAGACGCCCGCGGCCCGCATGCAGTTCCTCCAGCAGATCGCGCCCATCGCCACGGTCGTCGTCGGATGGTTCCAGTTCTTCGCCATGGGCCTGGCCGCGCCCATCCTGACCGCGCCGTGCATCTGCGATGAGCGGCGTGCGCGAACGCTGGGCGTGCTCATGACCACGCCCCTCACCAGCGCCCAGATCGTCGGCGGGAAGTTCGCGAGCCGCCTGGTGCAGCTGGTGATCCTGGCGCTCGTGGCGACGCCGGTGCTCCTGGGCATGCGAGCCCTGGGGGGCCTCGACTCGCGCTCGGTGCTCGCCATCACGGGGATCTCCCTCTCCACCGCCCTGCTGGGTGCGTCCCTGGGCCTGCTGTACTCGGTCTGGCACCGGCGCGCCACGACGGCCACGCTCTTCGCGATCTTCACCCTCGGGCTCGTCCAGGGCGGCCCCTCGGCGCTCATGGTGATCCTGTACCACGATGCGCCCGCGCCGCCAGACTTCCGCGTGTTCGGCACGTGCGGGCCCGCCGCCCTGGGCATGCTGACGGCCGAGCTCATGGGCGGGCGCGCCGGGTTTCCGGTCAACGTCAACACCATCTGGCAGATCAACGTGGCGTACAACACGCTCGTCGCCGGGGCGGTGCTGCTCTTCGCCATGGTCGCGCTCCGTCGGCGCATGGTGCGCGAGGCCGCCGGCGACGCCTCGACGGGCACGAGCCGCTCGCGGCGCCGGGGGCGTGCGCCGGCCCCGGTCGCGCCGGGCGCCGTCGAGCCCGACCAGGCCGAGGCGGACGGCCCGCCGGGCACCGGGTCGGCGCCCCCGGACGGGGCGATCCACCTCGCGGCTCGGGACCGGATCGTCTCCGACCGGCCGGTGCTCTGGCGCGAGATCCGCCAGGCCTCGTTCGGATCGCGCCGCGGGCTCGTCATCGTGATCGGCGTGACGGTGCTCCTGCTCGGGTTCCTCTACGCGCGCGTCGGGTTCGGCGAGGAGGGCCTCCACGCCTCGATCGGCGTCGTCGGAGCGCTCAGCATCTGCCTGCTCGCCGTGCTCTCGACGACCGGCGGCGTCAGCGGCGAGCGCGAGGCCCAGACCTGGAGCGTCCTGCTCGCCACGCCCCTCTCCGCCCGCTCGATCGTGCTGGGGAAGTACCTCGGCGCGCTGCGCCGCCTGTGGTACGTCCCCACCATCGTGCTGATCCACCTGCTCCTGGGAGTCCTGGCGCGCGACCTGGCCCCCTACGTGCTCCCCCTCGTCGCCGCGGTCTACATCGGCCCGGCCCTGCTCCTCTCGGCCACGGGCGTCTTCCTGAGCCTCGCCCTCAAGCGCAGCACCACCGCGGCGGTCGTGAACCTGCTCCTCGGCCTGGCGCTCTGGGTCGGGGTCTGGCCCGCCGCCGCCGCACTGCTCTGGTTCACCGATGCCGCGTACAACGACTCGTGGACGGACGGCGTCTGGGGGACGTGCTTCGCCATCAACCCCGTGGCCATGACCGTCTCCTCCGTGATCGGAGCGTTCGATTCGGCCCGGACCTGGTCGCGGGGCTCCCTCGCCTTCGAGGTGGCGGAATGGCAGGTCTCCCTGACAGAGTTCGTCGCGATCGTGCTCACCGTCCTGGCCGCGTACACCGCGGCGGCCCTGGGCGTCCTGGCGTTGGCCGTCCGCCTCTTCCGCCGGCTCAGCGGACGGACGAGTTGAGGTAGCATGAGCGCATGAGGCGCCCCTCCGCCGGCGGCGGCTGGCCCGCGATCCTGTACACCCTGCGCGCCTCGCGGCGCGTCGGGGGGGTGCGCCGCATGGTCCGCGCCCTCTCGGCCCGCAACGCCTGCAAGACCTGCGCCCTGGGCATGGGCGGGCAGCGGGGCGGCATGCGCAACGAGGCCGGGCGCTTCCCGGAGGTGTGCAAGAAGTCCTTGCAGGCGATGGCCGCGGACATGCAGGGGCGGATTCGCCCGCGGTTCTTCGAGGAGTTCCCCTTCGAGAAGCTCGCCCGGTTTACGCCGCGCGAGCTGGAAGCCTCGGGGCGCCTGGTCGAGCCGCTCTACGCCGGGGAGGGCGACGCGGGCTACCGGCCGATCGGGTGGGACGAGGCCCTCGAGCGCGCCGCGGCGGCGATGCGCTCCGGCCCCCCGGACGAGTCGTTCTTCTACTTCTCCGGCCGATCGTCCAACGAGGCCGCGTTCCTGCTCCAGGTCGTGGCCCGGCTGTACGGGACGAACAACGTCAACAACTGCTCGTTCTTCTGCCACCAGGCGTCGGGGGTGGGGCTGGCCAGCGTCACGGGCTCGGGCACGAGCACCATCGAGCTGGCCGACCTGGACCGGTGCGACCTGGTCGTCCTGATCGGCGGCAACCCGGCCTCGAACCACCCGCGCCTCATGCGCACGCTGATCGACCTGCGCCGGCGGGGCGGGCGCGTGGTCGTGATCAACCCGCTCAAGGAGCTGGGGCTCGTCCGCTTCCGCGTGCCGTCCGACGTGCGCAGCCTGCTGTTCGGGTCGACGATCGCTGACGAGTACGTCCAGCCGCACATCGGTGGCGACATCGCGCTGCTGGCTGGCCTGTGCAAGGCGGTGCTGGAGGCGGGGGCGATGGACGAGCGGTTCATCGGGGCCCACACCGAGGGGTTCGAGGTGTTCCGGGCCTCGATCGGGGCGCTGCCGTGGGAGCGGATCGAGGCCGAGTCGGGCGTGGATCCGGCCTCGATCCGGCGCGTGTCGGACCTGTACGCCCGCTCGACGTCGGTCGTGTTCTGCTGGACCATGGGAATCACCCACCACGAGCACGGCGTGCGCAACGTGCAGGCGATCGCGAATCTGGCCCTGCTGCGCGCCATGCTCGGCCGCCCGGGAGCCGGCCTGCTCCCCCTGCGCGGGCACTCGAACGTGCAGGGTGTCGGCTCGATGGGCGCGACGCCGGCGCTCAAGGACCGGTTCCTCGAGACCCTCGAGTCCCGCTACGGCGTGACGCTCCCCAGGAGTCCATGTTCAACTTCGTGCGCCTCTCGGAGGGTGGCCCGGCACGGCACGAGGGCCCGCGCTCGGAGGTGGCGACCGTGGCGGCGATCGCACGGCGCGTGCTGGGCGACTCCGGACCCCTCGACCTGGCGTCGCTCGAGAGCCACGCCAACATCCGCCGATTGATCGCGGACGTCGTGCCGGGTTACGAGGCCGTTGGCACCATCGACGCCACGCGCCAGGAGTTCATCGTCCCGGGGCGCACCTTCCACGAGCCTCGGTTCGCCACCCCGACCGGACGGGCGAGGTTCCATCCGGTCGATCCGCCGCCGCCCAAGGGAACGGCGGAGGGCGAGCTGCGCCTCATGACCATCCGTTCGGAGGGCCAGTTCAACACGGTGGTCTACGAGGAACAGGACATCTACCGCGCCCAGGAGCGCCGCGATGTGATCCTCATGAACGAGGCCGACATCGCGCGCCTGCGCCTGTCGATCGATGACCGGGTGGATGTCCGCTCC
>CAYWOF010000142.1:0-1269 GCA_964459825.1 uncultured Phycisphaeraceae bacterium
GGCGACAGGAGGCGACCGTGCATGAACACGCTCTTCAACCCCCCCCCCCCCCCCTGTAACACAAGCCAAGCGGCGCTGCGCTCCGGGTGATGTCATGTACCGGCTGGACGAGGGGGCATCGTGGCTGCCCGAGCGCGGCCCGCGCTACTGCGTGAATCGACAGTTCGAGGTGCTGCCCGGTGGCGCCCTGCGCCCGTTGGCGCTGGCGTTCGTGCCGGTGGACGTGGTGGCGCTGCGCGCCCTCGACACCTTGACACCGGGACACCTGGACACCGTGCCGACGTGGGAATATGCCTGAACATGGGGAGGTGCGGCATGCGGGGGTGGATTCGGACCATCACGGTGTGGAGTGTCGCCGCGGCGGGTGCCGGAGGCTCGGGAGCGGCGCGGGCGCAGTTCTCAATCCAGCATCTCGGCACGTTGCCGGGTCACGACCGATCCGTGGCGTACGGCATCTCGGGGGATGGAACGACCGCGGTGGGCCTGTCCATGCTGGGCGGTGCTCCGTCGGCCCACCCATTCCGGTGGACCAGCGCGACGGGGATGGTCCACTTGGGGGCCCCGCCGGGCCAGCTCTTCGGCGGCGGCGCCCAAGGGGTCTCGTCCGATGGGTCCGTCGTGGTCGGCGATGGTGAGATCACGGCGTGGCGTTGGGTCAACGGCTTGGGAATGCAGAGTCTCGGCACACTGCCGGGCGGCACCAGGTCGCTCGCTTGGGGCGTTTCCGGCGATGGCGCTATCGTGGTGGGCGAGTCGAACACGGCGGGCCCCGGCAGCCTCCCGCACGCATTCCGCTGGAACGCCCAGGCCGGCATGACAGCGTTGCCGGCACTGCCGGGTGAGCTCACGTCGCACGCTACGGGCGCGTCGGGGAATGGTGCCGTAATCGTCGGCACCAACCAACTCGCCTCCCTGGGCTACCGAGCAGTCCGATGGACAGGTGCGACCGGCGTGGAGGATCTCGGGACGCTTCCGGGACAGTCGTTCTCCGGCGCCCAGGCCATCTCCGCCGACGGGCAGGTCATCGTTGGTGTCTCCGGTGACCGGGCCTTCCGCTGGACCGCTCTGTCGGGGATGGTGGACATCGGCCCCGGCTCGGCCGAGGCCGTTTCGGCGGATGGTTCCGTGATCGTCGGCACCAACTGGATCTGGCGCGCGGGCGTGGGCCAAGTCGAGTTTCGCACATTCCTGCAACAGAACGGAGTCAACCTTAGCTCGTGGGACTCTCTCTTCCCAATGGGGCTTTCGGCGGATGGCAACGTGGTTGTG
>CAYWOF010000142.1:1279-8146 GCA_964459825.1 uncultured Phycisphaeraceae bacterium
GGGCGCCGGGGAGCTGTTGCCTGGCGGAGGGGATGTGGCCTTTGTGGCGTATCTCCCCTCGCCATCGGTCGGGATAGTTCTCACGCTCGGCGCGCTGTCGTACCTCCGGCGGCGCCGTACCTCGGAGGCAGTTGGGCACCGATGAAACACCCCATCTCGCGAGCCCGACCCGGCTTCCAGCTCTTCACACCTCCGGTGCCTCCGGTCTCGCACACGCTCTGGTCGAACCCGAACGTGCGGGTGATGGGGTGCTCGCAACTCGACCAGTTTGCCTCTGACGGTTTGGAGGCGCCCGGAGCGCCGGTGTACCGCGACCGGTCCGGACCGGTGTTCCGCTATAGCAGTGGTCCAAACGACTACGTCCGATTTGTGCCGCCGAACCCGCGGCTCACAGCGCGGCGCCTCGCCCAGTTCTTCGAGTATCAGGGCTTCACGACGGGCGCGCCCGCGGAGACCACACCCGTCTACGAGGGGAGCGCGTGCGTGCTCGGCATCGGCGACACGCTGCGAAACCTCGCGCTGAACGGCGTTCCAACGCTCATGACCCACGCGATGGACGCCGTGGCCGGCGATCCGTCGGACGACTTCGAGGATGGTCAGAATGGGGCCAACTGCTGGTACAACGCCAAGGGGGTCGAGGCGGTTGCGGCGTGGGCCGACGACTTCTTCGCGATCCTCAAGGAAGAGTTCGACAACCCCGCGAGCGGCAACCAGCTCTACTACCCGGCTCACTTTGCGTTCGACCTTGAATACGCCCTTCCGTACATCGGCTACGCCTTGATCGAAGAGAATCTCACAGGGGCAGACCACAAGTGGGGCTGGTGGTGGTGGGCGGTCGAGGATGACCGGAGCGCAACGGAGGTACTCCTCGATCCAGCCCAAACGAGCGAAACCACGTTCACCGCAATAGCGTCGGCAGCTCCATCGGTCACCATCAACAAGGCGTGGTGGGACACCTCGAATCAGCCCTTTTCCAGTTGGTTCGCAGGGGTGAGCATCTCGATCGTCTCTTACGCCATGCAGCGCGCCATCTACACAAAGGTCAAGGAGTACTTCCCCGGCGCCCGGGTCAGCAACTACGGCACCTACCTCGCCGATACCCGCGCGCGGTGGAACCCGGGCCCCAACGGATGGATGGCGAGTAAGGTCCTGTACCTCAACGAGGACTCCCAGGCGCCTGACCTGTACGGAGTCGAGCAGTACATCAACACGCCACCGACCACGCCGAACCCGCGCAAGCTCGCCGGCGAGACCGACCGGATGTTCTGGCGCCGCGCCAACCTCCAGGCCATCGAGGCCGTGGTCTACTCGACAAATCGCCTCCCGGTCACCCCTTGGATCCAGGCACCGGGGTCCTACGTGCGCGGCTACGCGCCCGACCTTTTCCGCGATCGCGGGGACTTCCGGTGGATGCTCCGCAGCCTGGCCCGGCACGGTGTCCACGAGTATCTCGTTTTCGCGGATGCCAACGCCTCGAGCGAGCGTCTGGATGAGCTGTCCAGACAGATCGAGAAGCACTGCGCCGAGGTCTACCCCGGCAATCCCGCCCCGATGCGTTGGTTCTGGCGCGCCTGACGGCCCCGGAGGTCACCATGCCCGGCACCCCGAGCGAACTCCCCTTCGACTTCACGACGGCCGCCAGCAGCCCGGTGCCCTTGGCCTCCGACTGGATGACCGTGATCGAGGATGAGGGGGTCAAGACCCTCGACGCCGACCCCATCATCGACCCGAACAACCAGATCGGGAGCGACCGCATCCCCATCCGGCGCAACAGCCGCGCGAACATCCTGCGCCTGCGGATGAAGTACAACTCCTCCGTCCTGCAGATCGCGAGCCTGGTCTCGCCCATCGTCAAGGTGTTCGGCGCCTACGCGGAGGATGGCCCGTGGCAGATCCTCGAGAACCGGGCCGGCAACCTGAACGCCGAGTTGACCATGGACCCGGGCCCCAGCGGCGATCCGGGAAGCGACATCGTCGACGATGTCACCGGGCCCACGTACAAGTACACGCACCCGAGTCGTGACCAGAACGCCTGGGACTGCGAGGGGTACGACTATGTCCTCGTCGGCGTCGAGCGCGCGTACGTCCCAGGCTCGGGCCAGACGGACACGGTCGTGACCGTCGAGGCGCGGATGACGACGTTCTGAGGCGGGAGGTCTGCCATGGCGCTGGGCGAAGCCCGAACGCTCCCGTACACGGACCGCGGCTGCGTGACCAGCCCGGTGGTGCTCGGCTCGCGCTGGATGACGGTGATCAACAACGCGGCGCTCACGACGAACCCGGGCACGATCACGAACCCGGACAGCCTCGGGAGCGGGTGCACGCCGATCAGGCGGCAGAGCCGCGCGCGCGTGCTCCGCGTCCGGCTCAGGTACAACGATGCGGAGGCCACGGGAAGCCTCGCGCTGAAAGTCTTCGGCAAGACCGGCTCGGACCCCTGGCAGATCGTCCGCAACGTGGCGGAGAGCAAGAGCGCCACGATCACCACCAGCGCCGGCACCGACATCGCCAGTGGCGGCCTGCGCTACACCAACCCCGACAGCGACGAACACGCCTGGAGCATCGAGGGGTACGACGTGATCCTGGTGGGCAACGAGTCGGCGTGGAGCACCGACGACGACTCGGCCCTCCTCGAAGCCCGGATGTACTGACCCACCTATGGACGGAGCCCCCAATGGCCGGCACACCGACCTCTCTGCCCTTCGACCACAACGGGTGCGTGACCACCAGCGTCGAGCTCGCCTCGCGCTGGACCACGGTCATCGACTACACCGATACCAGCCACGGCCTCTTCCTCTACGACGGCAGCGCCGACGGCACGGACATCACCAACCCGGATGGGATCACGGACGCCAACAAGCACCCGCTGGTGCGCGAGGGGCGAGCGAGCGTTCTGCGTCTGCGAATGGCCTACACAGGAACGATCACCGTCGAGCCGATCGTGCAGGTGTTCGGGCGAACCAAGAAGGCCTCCGACGGCGCGTCCGACCAGGTGTGGCAGGGCATCCGCAACCTGCAGGACAGCCTCGCCGTGCAGATCGACAAGGCGAGCAACGACCTCAACATCAGCGGCACCAAGTACACGGATCCGCACCCGGCCAAGCACGCGTGGAACTGCGAGGGGTTCGACGAGATCCTCGTCGGGGTCAAGACGAAGTTCCAGGGGAGCGGCTCGCCGACGGCCTCTCTCCAGGCCCGCATGTACACCGCGTAGTCATTCGCAAGGTTTGTTCCCCGGGGAGGGCGCGATCACGCCGGGCGGATGGTCCAACGCAAAGCCGCCGGCGCCCCAGCGGGGTACCGGCGGCTGCGGAGACTGTGGACCAGTCGTCGGCCGTGCGGACCGGACGTCGGAGTTGCCGCCCCGTCCGGCCGCCGGCCAAGCGGACGCGTCCCGGTTTCCGGGGCGCGGGTCCGCGTCGGTTCAGTTGCCCCGGGCGGCCAGCTGGCCCTTGTCCGAGGAGGTCTGCGCATCGCCCGGGCCGATCTCGATCACCGAGGGCCCGACCTCGGTGCGGCCCTGCTCGAGGGGCTTCCACCCCTCGCGCCCGGCCTCGCCGTCGAGGAGGTACTTGGCCTTGGACTCGTAGTCCTCGCTGTCGCTCGACTGGGCGAACATCTCCAGCTTGGACTCCTGCTTGGCCCGGATGTCGGCGAAGCGGGCGTTGAGCTGGGCGAGGCTGTTGGCGGCGTAGGGGCTGTCGAGCTCGTCGATGGTGCGCTCGCGCTTCTGGAGGATCTCGATCATGCGGTTGTTGCGCGCGATGGCGTCCACCTGGCGGTCGAGGTTCCAGAGCTGGGTCTGGAACTCGGCCCGCTCGGTCTCGAGCTTCTCCAGGAGGCCGGAGAGGCGCGCCCGCTGCTGGCCGAGGTAGCCCATGTCGCGCTCGAGGTCGGCCACGCGGGTGGTGTACGCCGTGCGCAGCTGCCCCACGCGGTTGGCCTTGGCGTAGCCCTGGTCGAGGTCCATGGCGTCGTCGGCGAAGCGGACCTTGACCATGACGCCGGTGGCGCGGGTCTCCTCGGCCCTGGTCAGGACGCTCTGCATGACGGAGAGGTCCTGGTCGGCGAGGGCGACGACGCGCTTGGAGACCGTCAGCTCGCGGTCGAGCTGGGCGATCTGCTCGTTGAGCTCCGAGAGGTCGCCGCGCACGGCGGCGATCCGCTCGGGGTACTGCCCCTCGAGGGAGCGGAGCTGCATGCGCAGGGCGACGGGGTCGTCGATGTGCTTGTTGATCTCGGTGCGGACCGAGTCGCGGGCCTGGTGCATGATGGCCCGGACGCTCTGGGGGCCGGCGATCAGGACCAGGGCCCCACCCGCCAGCGCCGTGATGACGCCGATCCTGACTACGTTCCTGACGATTGCCATGGTCCTACCTCCTGGGATTCGTCCCGTGGGTTCCTGCGAGCCCGCCCGAATCGGGCCCCGGCTCGTCGGAGGTGTTGTTGGGGAAGGGCGGGGGCGGTTTTCAGGGGCGGTCGGGCGAGGCGTCCCCCCGGCTGAGTGGGCTTGCCAGCTGGCGTGGTTCTCGGGCGCGCCCTGGGCCCATTCCTTTCCCATCGGCGCCGGCAACCCCGCTGACGCCCCCCGGTACGGCTTACGATTGGACCGCTGAAACGCCCCGGCGTCCGCGGCGAACAAGCCCGGTGTGAAGGGTGGGTGCGTCCCGAGTTCGTCCGGCTCGTTCTGGTGGTCGCCACTGGCCATGCTCAACTCATTGACCACCAGCTTCGTCGCCCGCCTGAAACGCAACGATGAGGCGGCGTGGTTCGAGCTCTGGGAGACGTTCGGGCCGGTGATCCGGGCCCAGCTCGCCAAGTGGGGGCGGGGGCGGATCGGGGTCGAGACCGTCCGGGACCTGTCGCAGGAGACCCTCGCCGCCCTCTCGGACTCGATCGACCGCTACGACCCCTCGCGCGGGGCCCGGTTCTCCACCTGGCTCCTGGCCATCGCCAAGCACGTGCTGGGCGACGAGATGGACCGGCGCAACGCCCAGAAGCGCGGCTCGGGCAAGAAGGGGCCCGAGTTCGACGAGGCGTGGATGACCCGGTCGGCCGCGGCGGGCGTGGATGAGGCGTACGAGGCGGCGGTCTTCCGGGCCAAGGTGGAGGCGGCCATCCGGCTGGTGGAGAAGCAGTCGGAGTTCATGGACTTCTCGATCTACCGCATGCGGGTTCTGGACGGGACGCCGGGCCGGGACGTGGCCGCCAGCCTGGGCATCAGCGAGCCGACGGTGAGCCGGCGCCTGGCCAAGGTGCGGGACCTGCTGCGGGCCCGGCTGGCCGAGACGATCGCGACGTACAGCTTCACGCAGGACGAGGTGGAGGAGGCGGTGCGAAACGGGCTCGAACTGAATCCGACAAAGGCCGACGACGCGTTCTTCGACGAGAGCATCGCGGAGATCTACCACCGCCAGATGGACCTGCGCAAGCGCGACCAGGCGGCGTCGACGGAGTAGCGACCCCCCCGCGGACCGGGGAAGGAACGAGCCATGGCCCCCACGATCCTGATCCTGCTCGGCGCGGCGTTCGCCATCCTGCTGGGCGTCGTCGTGCTGATGTACATCATCGTCCCGCTCTTCGCGATCGTCGGGAAGGTCATCCGGCACGTCTTCCGCTTCGTCGGGGGCGAGCTGGGCGACGCCCTGCGCATCGTGGGGGCGATCATCATGCAGATCATCCTCGTCCCGCTCATCGTCGGGTCGGTGGTGATCGGGCGCTGGTCCAAGGCGGCCCACTTCGGGCGGGCGTTCAAGGCCGAGTTCGGCACGGGCATGGCCTGCCTCTACCGCGTGGCGATCGGGCACCCGGCGCGCCTGCTCTGCCTGACGGCCCTGACCGAGGGGATCGAGCAGCGCCTGCCGGAGGTCGTGGCGGTGGCGCCCGGCGCGGACAAGCCGAGCAAGGCCCGGGTCGGCCAGTTCGACGGGTACACGATCGTCGGCTCGCTCCCGGGCGGGGGCTCGGGCGGGCGCCTCTTCGTGGCGCGCCCCGACGCGGTCAAGCAGGCCATCTTCGCGCGCAACGGGCAGGACGGCGTCGAGCAGGTCGTCATCAAGACCTTCTCCCTGCGCGACGGGTCGAGCCTGCCGCAGATCGTGCGCGAGAGCCGGGCGCTGGACGCGGCCAAGCGGCTGGGCCTGGTGCTGGAGCACGAGCTGACCGACGAGCGGTTCTTCTACATCACGCGCTACGTGCCGGGCGAGTCGCTGGGGCTGGTGACGCAGCGTCTGCACGCCGCGGCCGGGGGCGAGGGGCTGGGCGCCAGCCAACTCCGCACGGCCCTGGGCTACGGCGCGGACTTGCTGCGCACGCTGGACCTCTACCACCGGGGCGGGCTGTGGCACAAAGACGTCAAGCCGGACAACATCATCGTGGACGGCCGGGCGGCCCACCTGGTGGACTTCGGGCTGGTTACCCCCCTCCGCTCGGCCATGACGCTGACGACCCACGGGACCGAGTACTTCCGCGACCCGGAGATGGTGCGGATGGCGCTCAAGGGCGCCAAGGTCCACGAGGTGGACGGGACGCGGTTCGACATCTACGCCGCGGGCGCCGTGCTCTACAGCGTGATCGAGAACTCGTTCCCGGCGCACGGCGGGCTGTCGCAGATCGGGAAGAAGTGCCCCGAGGCGCTCCGGTGGATCGTCCGGCGCGCGATGACGGACTACGACAAGCGCTACGCGACGGCCGCGGCCATGCTGGCGGACATCGACGCGGTGCGTCACGCGCCCGATCCCTTCGCGGTCAAGCCGGTGGACCTGCCGAGCGTGAAGTTCGGCGAGACGCCCAGCGAGCCGATGCCGGAGGCCGAGCCCTTCGCGATGCCGCGGGCGGCGGCGACGGGCGGGGCGCCCGCGGCTGGCG
>CAYWOF010000143.1:0-6224 GCA_964459825.1 uncultured Phycisphaeraceae bacterium
GCCGCGCAAGCGAAGCTGTTCACCGATGTGACTGCCCAGTAGGCCGGTACCGCCGGTGACGAGATTCATGCCCGCGAGGACTCCTGCGCCAACAACCCCGGGTGACGATTCACGCCGGCCGATGGTGGAGGTCCCTCCCCGTCGTGACCGACGTGATCCCCGCGCTCCCACCCGGCGCGACGATCGGCCCGCTCGCGGCGGACTGGACCATGGCCACGTGGCTGGCGGCCGATCCGGGCCCCCTGGCCCTGCCGGGACCTCAGTGGGTGACCATCGGGCGGATCGGGCGTCTGGGCACGCCCGGGGAAGACCGGGAGGGCGCCTCCGGCTGGTCGCTCTATCTCGAGTGCCTCATGGGCGAGGGCAGCGACGGGAGGTTCCTGAAGCCCGACGAGGCCGGCGAGTTCGTCCGCGTCTGGCTGGGGCCGTTCGGCCGGCCCACGGCGGTGTTCCGGGCGACGACGGCGGGGGTGCTGATCGACGAGACCCAGGGGCCCGGCGCCGAACCGGTGGGCGAGGTGCGGCGCCTCGATGACCGCTGGGTGTGCCGCGTCGCGATTCCGGAGCGGTCCGTGGATGCCGACGGCACGATTCGCGTGGGGGTCGAGCGGACCGATGCGCGCGGTCAGCACTCGGCCTGGCCGCGTCCCATGCTGCCGTGGCAGCCGGAGCCGGGCCGGGCGGCGATCTCGACCTCGGCGTGGGGGTCGCTGGTAGGTCCGTGAGGACCGAGAACCGGCGTCCCGGCGCGCCGGAGACCTTGGGCCAACCCGACAGATGGAGTAGACTCGTCCCGGCGCGGGCGAGCGCGCCGCGGGAGCCATCGTCGATGGGTCGAGCGTGCTGGATGGGCGGGATCGTGCTGGGGCTGGGCGCGACGGCGATGGCCGCGGCGGGGCCCGTCGAGCGCGCCATTCCGGTGGGGGACACGCTCCTCCGCTTCAGCGGCCGGCTCCATCCCCTGCTGGTCCACTTCCCCATCGGCCTGATCATCGGGGCGGGGCTGGTGGAGATTCTCGGCTCACCGTGGCGCCGGCGGCTCTCCAGTGCCGCGCGGGTGATGCTGGGGCTGGGGGCGATCGGAGCGGCGGCCGCGGCGTTCACGGGTTGGATGAACGCGGACTTCGAGGGCGTGGGCTCGTCCGACCGTCTGCTGATCGAGTGGCACCGATGGCTTGGCGTGTCCGCGGCGGGGTTGGCGGGGCTCACCTACCTGGTGGGCACGGCCGCGCGCAGCGAGGGCCGGCGCGGGCTGCGGAACTTCAGTCGGATCATGCTCGTCGCGTGCCTGGGGGTGGTGGGCGTGGGGGGGCACCTGGGCGGAACGGTCGTGTACGGCGAGGGCTATCTGACGGAAGTCTGGCGGGACCTGGGCTCGGGCCCGAATGGCGATGCTCAGGCCGCGCTGACCTCACCGGACTCGGCCGGCGGGGCGGACGACGCCGCGCTCGCAGCGTCGGGCGGCGTGGCCGCGCCCGGCGTGGGCACGACCCGCTTCGCGACGGAGGTGCGTCCCATCTTCGAGGCGAGGTGCTACGGCTGCCACGGCCAGCGGCGCCAGCGCGGGAACCTGCGCCTGGATCGTCGCGATGGGCTCTTCCGCGGGTCGGAGAGCGAGTGGGTGGTGGTCCCGGGTCATCCGGAGACGAGCGAGATGATCCGGCGGATCACGGCCTCGTTCGAGGATGAGGACCTGATGCCCCCGGAGGGCGACCCGCTGACCGCGGAGCAGATCGAGACGATCCGGCTGTGGATCTCGGAGGGCGCGGTGTGGCCGATCGAGGTCGCCGCCTCCGGGCCGGCGCCGGCGCCGGCCCCGCCGAAGGACCCGCCGCCGAAGACCGAGGGATTGGCGCTGCGACCCGCGACCGAGGCCGAGCGAGCCGGTGAGGAGGCGGCGCTGGGCCAGATCCGCGACGCCGGGGGGATCGCCCTGCCGATCGCCGCGGACACGGAGGCGATCGAGGTCAATCTCGCCCTCGTGTCTTCGGGGGTGGAGGATGCGGGGCTGGCGCCGCTGGGCCCGCTGGCGCGACGGCTGGTCTGGCTGGACCTGGCGCGGTCGCGCGTGACGGATGACGGCCTGGCGCGCATCGGCGCCCTCGTCGAGCTCCGGCGCCTGCATCTGGAGGGGACTTCCGTCGGCGATGCGGGTCTTGCCCACCTGCGCGGGCTGGCGAAGCTGGAGTACCTGAACCTCTACGCGACACGCGTGACGGATGCGGGTCTGGAGCACATCCGGGCGTTGCCGGCCCTGCGCCGCGTGTACCTCTGGCAGACCGGAGTGACGGAGGCGGGCGCGGCGGCGCTGCGGGCCGCGCGCCCGGAACTGGTGGTGGACACGGGCACCACCCCCTCGACTCCCGCGCCGGCCCCCGCCCCCACGGAGGGTGGGGGATGAGGCGTTGCCCGGGGAGCTCCGGGGTGTGGGGCCTGGGGGCCGCGGGCACCCTCGTGGTGCTTGTCGTGGGCCTGGGCCCGGGTGTCCGATCGGCGGCACCGGGCGTGGTTGGTGAGGTGGGGGGGACGGCCTTCGGCTCCGGGGTTCTGCCGATCCTGGCGGGGCGCTGCTTCAAGTGCCACGGGCCCGATGAAGCAGCGCGACAGGCCAACCTACGGCTCGACACGCGCGAGGGCGCCACGGCCGAGCTCGACGAGGGCGTCTGGGCCATCGTGCCGGGCGATCTCGACTCGAGCGAGCTGATCCGCCGGATCCGGAGCAAGGACCCCGAGTATCGGATGCCCCCGGCGAAGATCGGGCCGGCCCTGGGCGAGGAGGAGATCGCCACGCTGGAGCGCTGGGTCGAGCAAGGGGCGGAGTACGCGCCGCTGTGGTCGCTGGTGGCTCCCCGGCGCGTCGAGCCGCCGGCGGTGGCCGCCCGCTCGGCGGTGCGGAACCCGATCGACGCGTTCGTGCTCGAACGGCTGGAGCGTGCGGGCCTCGAGGGCTCGCCGGAGGCGGACCGGCGGACGCTGATCCGGCGTGTGTCGCTGGACCTGGTCGGCCTGCCCCCGACGCCGGAGGAGGTCGAGGCGTTCGTCGGGGACGCCCGGCCCGACGCGTACGAGCGCGTGGTCGATCGGTTGCTGGCGTCGCCCCACTTCGGCGAGCGCTGGGCCCGGGTCTGGCTGGACCTGGCGCGATACGCGGACACACGCGGGTACGAGGCGGATCGGCGCCGCACCATGTGGCCGTGGCGCGACTGGGTGATCGAGGCGCTCAACGCGGACACGCCCTTCGACCGGTTCACGATCGAGCAGATCGCGGGGGACCTCCTGCCCGGGGCGGGCCCGCGGGAGCGGATCGCCACCGGGTTCCATCGCAACACGATGAACAACGATGAGGGGGGCACCGACGATGAGGAGTTCCGCACGGCGGCGGTGATCGATCGGGTCAACACCACGATGCAGGTGTGGATGGGGCTGACGGCCGGGTGCGCGCAGTGCCACTCGCACAAGTACGATCCGATCTCGCACACCGACTACTACCGCCTGCTGGCGTTCCTCAACAACACCGAGGACGCCGACCGGCCCGACGAGGAGCCGACGCTCGCCGTGATGAGCGAGGCGGAGACGGCGCGGGCGCGGGAGCTGGAGGAACGGGCCGGCGCGGCGGCGTCCGAGGCCCGCGCGATCCTGCGCGAGCTGGCCTACGAGGATCCGGCGCCCTCCCTGGCGCCGCCCGAGGCCCTCGGCGCGCCGGTGGACCGCTCCTGGATCGACGATGACGTGCCCGCCGGCGCCGAGGTCCGGGCCGAGGGCGGCTCCACCCGCTGGGAGTGGGCGACGGGTCCGGAGCATCCGGTGCTGCGGGGCGCGAGGTCGATGCTGCGGGATGCGCGAGGGAAGGGCGTCAGCCAGCACTTCTTCACCGGCGCCGATGAGCCGCTCCAGATCGGTGAGGGAGATGTGCTCTACGCGCACGTGCACCTGGACCCGGCCGCCCCGCCCCAGGAGATCATGCTCCAGTGGCACGAGCCCGGGGGCTCCTGGGAGCATCGCGCGTACTGGGGCGAGAACATGGTCGGCTTCGGGGCCGACGGCACGCCCGCGCGCCTGCGCCTGGGCGACCTGCCGGCGCCGGGCGAGTGGACCCGCCTCGAGATCCCCGCGGCGCGCGTCGGCCTCGAGCCCGGCGCCGTGATCGACGGCTGGGCGTTCACGCAGCACGGCGGCGTGGTGCACTGGGACGATGCCGGCCTTCGATCGCGCCACGCCCAGGACCAGCGCTACCTGCTGTCGCAGTCCGCGTGGGAGGAGCGCGAGCGCACGAGGGCGAGCCCGGACGTGCCCGCGGAGGTGCGCCGGGCGCTCGGTGTGGACGCCGCGGCCAGGACCCCCGAGCAGGCCGAGCGCGTCGGGCTGTACTACCTCTCGCGCGTCTGCGCCACCACTCGAGATCGCTTCGCGCGGGTCAACGCCGAAGCGGACGAGACCGCCGCCGCCCTCAAGACGCTGCGCGATGCGGCCCCGCGCGTGCCGATCCTGCGTGAGCTTCCGCCGGACCGGGCGCGGACGACCCACCGGCTGCTGCGCGGGAGCTTCCTGAACCCGGGCGAGGCGGTTGAGCCGGGGGTTCCGCCGGCGCTGCACCCGCTCGAGACCGACGGAGCGCCGGACCGGCTGGATCTGGCGCGCTGGCTGGTGTCCCCCGGCAATCCGCTCACGGCGCGGGTGACGGTCAACCGGTTCTGGGAGCAGTTCTTCGGCGTGGGCATCGTGTCCACGGTGGAGGACTTCGGCACGCAGGGATCGCCCCCGACGCACCCGGAGCTCCTGGACTGGCTCGCGGCCACGTTCGAGGCTCCGCCCGAGGAGAGCGGCCTGGGCTGGAGCATGAAGGGCCTGTGCCGCCTGATCGTGACGAGCGCCACCTACCGCCAATCCTCGCGGGCCACGCCGGAGTTGCTCGCGGCCGATCCCGAGAACCGGCTGCTGACGAGGGGACCCCGGGTGCGCCTGGACGCCGAGACGGTCCGCGACCAGGCGCTGGCGCTGTCGGGTCTGCTGAGCCCGAAGGTCGGTGGACCGCCGGTATTCCCGGTGCAGCCCGAGGGTGTCTGGTCGATCGTGTACAACAGCGATCAATGGGTGACCAGCGAGGGTGAGGATCGGCACCGGCGCGGGATCTACACGTTCTGGCGCCGGACCAGCCCGTACCCGTCCATGGTGGCGTTCGATGCGCCCAGCCGCGAGTTCTGCGTCGCGCGCCGGGTGCGGACCAACACGCCGCTCCAGGCGCTGGTGACGCTCAACGACCCCGTGTTCGTCGAGGCGGCGCAGGCCCTGGCCCGGCGCGTGGTGGGGGAGGGCGGGGCGAGCGACGAGCGCGCCGGGCGGCTCCTGCGCCGGTGCCTCGTGCGCGAGCCGGAGCCGGAGGAGGTCGAGCGGATCGCCGCGCTGGTCGCCGCCGTGCTCCCGGCCTATCGGGCCGACCCGGAGGGCGCGCGCGCCATGGCCACCGAGCCGCTCGGGCCGGCGCCCGAGGGGTCGGACGTGGCCGAGCTCGCGGCGTGGACCGTCGCCGCGAACGTGGTGCTGAACCTGGACGAGCTGCTGACCAAGCCATGAGCGAACCCGCGCCCATCCAGCCCGCCCTCGCTCCGGCCCGCGACGTCACGCGCCGGCACTTCCTGTCGCGCTGCAAGGTGGGGCTCGGGGCCGTGGCGCTCGCGTCGCTCCTCGACGGCCGGGCGCGCGCGGCCCCGGGCCGGACCGACCCGCTGGCGTCGCGCCCGGCGCACTTCCCCGCCCGGGCCCGGCGGGTGATCTACCTGCACATGGCCGGATCGCCGCCGCAGCAGGACCTCTTCGATCCCAAGCCCAAGCTGACGGAGCTCAACGGCCAGCCGTGCCCGATGGAGCTGCTCGAGGGCGAGCGGTTCGCCTTCATCAAGGGGCGGCCGACCGTGCTCGCCTCGCCCTATCGCTTCGAGGCGCGCGGGGCCACCGGCGTGGAGCTCTCGGAGCTCCTCCCGCACCTGGCGTCGATCGCGGATGACGTGACGCTGGTGCGCTCCATGCACACGGACGAGTTCAACCACGCGCCGGCGCAGCTCTTCCTCTACACCGGCTCGGGGCGGCTGGGGCGCCCGTCGATGGGCTCATGGGTGACGTACGGGCTGGGGTCGGAGTCGAGCGACCTGCCCGCGTTCGTCGTGCTCGTGTCCGGCGGCAACAACCCCGACGCGGGCAAGAGCGTCTGGGGGAGCGGGTTCCTGCCC
>CAYWOF010000143.1:6234-8127 GCA_964459825.1 uncultured Phycisphaeraceae bacterium
CGGCGGGGGAGCCGGGTGGGGGGGTGCTCTATGTGAAGGACCCGCCGGGGATGGACCGGGCCACGCGCCGGGCCGCCCTCGACGCCATCACGGGCCTCAACGCGCTCGAGCACGGGCGCACGGGCGACCCCGAGACCCTCACCCGCATCGCCCAGTACGAGCTGGCGTTCCGCATGCAGGTGTCCGTGCCCGAGGTGATGGACATCTCGCGCGAACCGGCGTCCACCCTCGAGATGTACGGGGCCGAGCCGGGCGCGCCCTCGTTCGCCAACAACTGCCTGCTCGCCCGGCGCCTCATCGAACGCGGCGTGCGCTTCGTCCAGCTCTTCGACTGGGGCTGGGACACCCACGGGACGGGCGAGAGCGACGACATCATCCACCAGCTCCCCAAGAAGTGCCGCCAGACCGACCGGCCGGCGGCCGCCCTGGTGCGGGACCTCAAGCAGCGCGGCCTGCTCGACGACACGCTGGTGATCTTCGGCGGCGAGTTCGGGCGCACGGCGATGAACGAGGAGCGGAACGGCTCGAAGTTCCTGGGGCGCGACCACCACCCCGCGTGCTTCTCGATCTGGATGGCCGGGGGCGGCGTGAAACGCGGCCTGGTCTACGGCGCCACGGACGAGCTGGGCTACCGCGTGGTGGAGAACCCGGTGCACGTGCACGACCTGCAGGCGACGATCCTGCACCTCCTGGGCCTGGACCACGAGCGGCTGGTGTATCGGTACCAGGGGCGGGACTTCCGGCTGACGGATGTGCATGGGCGGGTGGTGCGCGAGCTGATTGCGTGAGGCGGCGCTCGGGTGCTGCGGACATGCCTTGGGGGGGGGCGGCTCACAAAACAGGATGTCGATAGCCGGGTTATCGGAACCCAAGCGAACCCGTGCGCGAGTCGATGCAACGCCACGGCGGGACGCTCGGTGGCTAACGAGCGACGGGGTCGCCGGCGAATCGCCAGCCGGGCGCGGTCTCCCGGGTCAGGGGCAGGTCGAGCATCCCGGCGCGGATGAGCTCGACGGGGATGCCGTTGTAGGTCAGCAGCGTGTCGTGGAACTCGCGATCGGTCAACCTTCCGGCCTCGACGAGCTCCTTGCGCAAGGCCCAGATCTGCAGGCCCCCGATCATGTAGGCCACCTGGTAGAGGGGGCCGTAGTCGCCGCCGACGTACCGGCGCACCTCGCTGGTGGCGCCGAACCGCTCGTGCCCGACGCGATCGACGAGGTAGTCGATCATCTGCTGGGGGGTCATCTCGCCGAGGTGGAACTTGAGGCTGATGATGATGCGGGCGCACCGGTGCATGCGCCAGAAGAGCATGCCCACGCGGTCCTCGGGGGTCTTTCCCCAGCCCAGGTCCCAGAGGAGCATCTCCCAGTAGAGGCACCAGCCCTCGCCGAAGAAGGGGGTGTGGAAGGCGCGCCGATAGGGCCGGAGGCGCTGGGCCATGAAGCCCTGGAGGTGGTGGCCCGGGATGAGCTCGTGGGGCGTGACGATGCGCGTGAAGTGCTTGTTGTTGCCGCGCATGCTCATGAGCTTGTCGTCGTGGCCCATCTCGTCGGTGGGGTAGGAGACGAGCATGTTCTGCCCGCCGTAGGCCGCGAAGGGGAGCACCCGCTGGCCCGAGGGGGGGTTCATGTTGAGGCGCCAGGTCTCGTCGCAGAGGTCGGGGACGGTGACGAGGTTCCGCTCGCGCAGGAAGCGGACGGCCTCGCGCCCCTGCTCGGTGACGAGATCGTCCTGGCGCCCGGGCTCGACGTGGTCCTGCTTGACCCTGGCCAGGGCCGCCTTCCAGTCGTCGCCGCAACCCAATTGGGCGGCGGCCGCCCTCAAGCGCGCCGCGCCCCCCCCCAACAGGGGCGCGGCGAAGGCGCTCAGAGCCACCGGCGGGGATGGGGTGAA